>JAICEJ010000061.1 GCA_025924215.1 Candidatus Binatia bacterium | reverse complement strand
GAAAAATCCAGGGGTCGCGGCATTGAAGCGGGGCGCCGTCACTTCGTGCTCCCGGTCGTTGTGGCTAAATCGCAGGGTGTTCCGTAGGCTGAAGATATCGTTAAAGCGATGATCCAACCGCAGCGTTCCGACGTTGAGCAGCGTTCGCTCGTAATCCTCGTGGTCTAAGCCGTAAAAATTGTCACGGTCTACACGAGCAGGTCTTCCGGGGTTTCCGGGTTGGTAAGGTACGCCATAGTCCGGGATATTTTCCTCGCCTTGAACAAGGTAGCTCAAGTTCAACTGGGTGGGAGTGCCGAGACCGAAAGAAATCGAAGGAGCGAAACCCAGCCGTTCTTGCTGCACGATATTCCTGCCAACGATATCGTCTTTGTGTGCCATCAGGTTGACGCGCAAAGCGATCGTCGGGGTGATCGGCTGGTTGATGTCGGCCGTGTTGCGGAGATAGATGCCGTTGCCAAGACTGAAATTTCCGCCGTAGCTCGGCGTGAGCTGCGGAACTTTGCTGACTTGATTGATAGCGCCACCCGTCGAGCCGCGGCCAAAATACTGCGAAGAAGGACCCTTGAGCACCTCGATCGACTCGATATTGAAGATGTCGCGAAAATACGAGCCCTGGTCGCGCACGCCGTCGAGAAAAAGATCGTTTCTAGCGTTGTAGCCTCGCAAGGTTAAGTTGTTGCCCTGAACGCCACCTTCACCAGCCTGAAAACTGATACCGGGAACACTTCTCAACGCGTCTTGAAAGCTAGAAGCAGCGCGCTCCTGCATCAATCGCTGCGGGACCACAGTGATCGATTGCGGCACGTCTTGCAGCGGCACGGGGATGCGCGATAGTGAAAATTCGGGCGGTACATACGGGTTATTTTGGTCTTGCACAACCACCGGCGGCAGGGTAATTGGCTCCTCTTTTTTCACTTCCGCCGCAAAAGCGTTGCTCGTCAAGGCAAAACTAAAAGCCACTGCCTTACTGACGCCTTCACCAGCCGCCAGACAGATTTTGCGCAGGCGTTTTCCGCGCCGCCTCTCATCAGCACGTTTCTGTTGTCGACTCATGGTTTCCTCCAGAAGTTACATTCTTGCTGGCTGGCATGAGTCGGCTCATTGCTGGCTGGCTGGTAATAGATCTACTTGGTCAAAATCAGTTTGCCGTTTCTGGTGATGCGCAGGTTGTACTCCTCCTTTTGGTGCACGATCACGATCTCGCTGGTGCCTTGAAACAGGTGATTGCTTTCAATGCGCGGTTTTTTCCCGGAAGAGACCGAGGTGCTCGGCGCGGCCGTTGGTTTGATGGCGAAGTTCACCGTTGTTTCTCTCACCGGATTCTTAGCGAAGCTCGAACTTGACCGGCAACATAACCCATACTGATACCGGCTCCTTGCCGCGCCGCGCCGGTTCGAAGAGCCATTTCTTGACCGCTTCCATCGCCGCCAGATCAAGATCGCGAAAACCCGCAGATTGCTCGACGAGCACCTCGTCGACCCGACCGTTTTCCAACACCCTCACGCGCAGAGTCGTAACGCCCTGAACTCCCGCGCGGCGCGCCGACTCGGGATATCGCGGCTTGACTTGATAGCCGCCCAGCGGCCGAGCAAGACCCGAAAGTGCTTCTCCCGACGCGGTTCCGCCTCCGCCGGTGCCATCGCCTTTGGCTCCTGGACCCAGGCCAGAGTTTCCTTTTCCACCCCCGCCGCCTTCGACACCGGTTCCGCCAACCACGCCGACATCGCCTTTACCAAAAAGCGCACCGGCGCCGCCGGCGTTGTCTTCCGCTTCGCTCGCAGGGCTGCCGGAGTGCCAACCAGCCAGAGGAGCGCCCGGCTTCTGCGGCAAAGCGGCGACCGGGGGCGGCTCGACGATCGGCTCAATAGGCTTTGGAACCTCTTCCTTCGTGTTGCCGATCGGCGGCTGCGGCTGGGTTGTTTGTATGACTTCCGGCTTCGAGACCAATTTTGGCGCGGTAATTTTGGATGGATTGGGTTTGGGTTTCGGCGCTGGCGGTGCTGGAGGAGGAGGCGGCGCCACCTCTATTTTCTTGAGCGCTTCCGCGGGCGCGATCTCGATCATTTCCACCGGCACCATGATCGGCTCGAGCGGCTTGGCATGCATCATCAAGCCTGCGAGCGGGATCAGCGCCAGATGAATGATTGAGGAAACGGTGAACGATGAAAGTAAGCGGCGATCAGTCACCTTCTGGACTCCTTCGGCTTCACTGCAATGGCCATTTTGGCCGCATTGGCACCCCGCGCGATGTCCATGACTTCCACTACACGGCCATGCTCCACGCCGTCGTCGGCGTTGATGACGACCAGCAGATCGGCGTTCTGCTCGAGCTGTTGACGCAACAAATCGCCGAGCGTGGCTTGGTTAACTCCCTCTTTGTTAAGAAAAATTCGCGACTCGTTGTCGATCGTGATGGCAGCGCTCTCGGCCGGGGCTTGCTGGCCTGACGCGGCCTTGGGCAGATTGACCGGCATGCCGCGGTACTGGGCCATTGATAAGGTCGAGATCATGAAGAAGACCAACAAAAAAATATCGTGTCGATCATCGGGATGATCTCGATGCGCGCCTTCTTGAGATTGCGTCTTTGAATGCGCATCAGTGTTGCCCCGGTTGTTCGTGGAGCAGCAACTCGAGCGATGAGCTGAAGTGTTCCATAGCGTCCATCTCTTTTTCGACACGCGTACTGAAGTAGTTGTAAGGAATCAGCGTCAAAATCGCGATCAGGAGCCCGCTGGCGGTGGCGATCAGCGCTTCGGCGACGCCGCCGGTAACCGCGTGGGGCTGACCCATGCCGGCCTCGGACATGATGTCGAATGATCCGATCATGCCGACAACCGTTCCGAGAGCCCGAGCAGGGGCGCCAGGGTGATAATGGTATCGAGGGTGCCGAGCCGGCTTTTGAGCAGGGGGATTTGCGCCTGGGCTGCTGCTTCCATCGCTTTGGCCGGTGCGGGATTGCGGTGCGCCAAACCAGCAGCCATAACGCGAGCGATGGGATAATGCGAGTCCCTGCCGAGTTTAAGAGCTCTGTCGAACTCGCCGGTCTCAACCAGTGTAAGCATGTGCTGCACCGCTTGTTGTGACCTGATCCGCGCCCAAAAAATTAGACGTTCGATTGTGAGTGCGAGGGAGATGAGCGAGCAGGCGAGCAAGGGAATCATCACAATGCCCCCCTTTACGATTATGTCGATGGCCTGAGTCATGTTTTATCGAAGACCTCCGAGAGAATATCCATGCGCGTGGCAGATCGCGAGCCCGTGGGCCTACAGAGTCGATGACGTGGCCTGCCAGCCGGTTAATAGCTTCACCGCTTCCACATTAAAGCTTCAGAAATGTATTGGTCGCGCAGTACCGCCCGTCCCTTTTCTTTCTTTGTTAAGGCTAGCACGAGGTAGTTAAGCGAAGGAGTGACGGCGGTCTCGTAATACGGCCCTTCCCGATGCTTTTTTTCCAGCAAGAGAGCTGCTTTAAGGATCGTAATCGTGGATAAACATTCCGTTTCACGCTCTATCCGCAACGCTCTCTCAGAGCCCTGGAGCAGTCTCAAACTTGCCTCTCGGACTTTTATTCTATTTGGAGGAAGCCAATATGGTTGATCCATGGATTGGATTTTAAAGTATGATGAGTATAATTTCGTATAGTAGAAGAAAAAATAGTTGTCAAGACTAACTTAAAAGTTATTATGTACTTCATGCCGCCATTGCGTAACTCACAAATTCGTCGCCTGGCTGTCGACGAGCCGCTCTGCTGGGTGTCGGAAGGCTTCGACTCAGCCGATGACAACCTGCCGTTTGCACCGTCGACATTTGATTTCAACTCCTCCAGGCAGCAGGCGCGCTAGCAGATTGCCGCAATGACAACGCACTTGTCGTGTATTGGTATCGCTTGCATCAGGCATAAATGAAGTCTAAGCCTTTCTATAAGTTGCCGCGGCTTGTGTGCCGCGGTGCAGCCACAGGAGCGCTAAGACGAGTGATAACAAAAAAATACTCTGCACCAGGAGTGTCTCCGCAGTCGGATAAATGCCCAAGAAAGGTAGCCGCGGTGCCCAAGCTAGAGGCGTTTCACGAATCCAACCGACCGCCTGCAGGTCCTTGACGCCTTCGCCTGTAAAGACGAAGGCCAGAAGATAAAGTAGCGCGCTGCTGGCGCCGAAGAACAGCCTCAGCGGGATTTTCATGCCGAGCTTGAAAATCCCCCAGACGAGCGCCGCGACTAGCATTGTGCCGCCGACAAAGCCCCAGATAACAAACGCTTGCGTGTTTTGGCTTTGCAGCCAGAGAGCTTGATAGAAGAGTACGGTCTCGAAAGCCTCACGGTAAACGGCGAGAAACGAAACGCCCACGAGTGCGAAAAGTCGCCGCCCGCTCAACGCTTCCTCAACCCGAGTCTGGATGAAGCGATGCCAGCGCTTCGCCTCCGCTTTCGAGATCAGCCAGTAGCTCACCGAGAAGAGTACCACAGCGGCGAGCAGTGAAGTAAACCCTTCGACGAGCTCTCTTTGCGCGCCGCTGAATGTGATTACGGTCTGCGCCAAAACCCAGGTAAGGACTCCCGAAAGTAGCGCCAGAATCCATCCGAGATGAACGTACCGGACCGCCTGAGTTGCTCCCATCGACTTAAGGACAGCGATAATCGCGGCGATTATCAGCGCTGCCTCGAGCCCCTCCCGGATGATGATCAATGCCGCATTGAAGAAGGTGTACGAGTCGCTTTCGCCCTGTTGGCCGCCCAGAACTTCCATCGCCTGCAACAAACCACCGTCGAGCTTCTCGTAGACATCACGAACCCGACCGGCGTCCGCGCCCGCCCGAATGAGGCTGCGAAACTCGGTGAACAGCGCCTCCAGGTCTCGTCCCATGGCAGCGTTCTTGGCGAACAACGCGGGTTCCGCCAGTTCAAAGCCATCGAGGTACGCATCCACCGATCGTTGGTAGGCGGCCTTTTGATCGCCGCTTTCGTAAAGTTCCAAGGCTTGTCGTAAGAAGGTTCGTGCGGCGAGCAGCGGATCGGCTTTGTCTTCTTGCAGCAACCCGTATCGCAGGTAGGCGAGAACTGTGATCGCCTCTTGCTTACCACCGAGTGTGGCGGTCAGCTTTTCTGTCAGTTCTCCATCGGAGAAAGTTGCCAGGGTTGCTGGACTCTTGAATTCGGGTGAGAGATTGCGCGCGGCAAAAAGCTCTCGTCCGGCCGGGGCATCCTCGGCTGAAAAACGTAACGAGAAGAGGTAAAACGCGGCGTGCCATCTCTGCTCTTCGTTAAGAGCGGAAAAGCTTGGCATTCCGGTCCCCTGAATTCCGAATGTTGTGGTATTGAAAGCCTTGAACGGAGAGAGATTATTGATTCGCTCGGGGTCGGTGAAATTGGCCGGCTTGGGCTCTTGGGGTTGCATGCTGGCGATACCCGGACCGTCACCGCGTCCGCTTTCACCATGACACTGGGCGCAGTTCTCATGATAGATCGTCTTCGCCCTATTATAAGCGGGGATGGCTTTGGGATACGTTTCGATGCTGTAGGTTTTGATCAGGCGCTCTTTTATCTGCTGCGCCAACTGCGGCACGAGTTCTTCACCGGAAATATATTTGATGTGCGTCGCCAGCGTGCGCAGATCGTTTTCGATATTTGCCCTGTCGCTGCTCTCTTTGGCCTTCAACTGATCGAACAGCTCGAGGCTGCGCGCTGCGAACTCCGACATCTCCTGGTATTCGTCACGGTCGATGACTTTACCGCCCTGCACCGCGTTTCGATAATCACCGCCGATATAGTCGATCAGTGACAAGAGTCTCTTGGCTTCGTCATCAGCCCAGCAAGATGTAACGGTGGCGAAAAGCAGGAGAATAGCGCCAACCGAAGCGTGCATGATATTACCTTGGAAGAAATTAACGTGTAGCATCGCAACCGAGGTTCTCATACGCGCAGTAGTTTCAAACATGGCCGGGCCCTTCGCGCCGCATCAGGCTCGAGCGCGTGATCTGCCGCGAGAGCAAGATAAGCGGCACAAGAGCGATACCGACAATCAACAATGACGGAACCGCTGCTTCGGCGATGCGCTCATCTTTCGCCAAGTTGTAGGCCTCCACTGCGAGTGTGTCGAAGTTGAAAGGACGCATGGCGAAGGTTGCGGGGAGTTCCTTCATAACGTCGACAAAAACCAGGAGCCCCGCGGTTAACAGGCTTCCCCACATGATTGGGAGATGCACCCGCAGCAGCGTGCGCGCCGGCGAAAGACCGAGGCTGCGCGCAGCATCGTCCATGGAAGACGTTACTCGAGTGAGTCCGGCGTCCACCGTTTGAAATGCCACCGCAAGAAAACGCACGAGGTAGGCATAAATGAGAGCTGTGATCGAGCCGGTGAGTAACAGCCCGGTCTTGACGCCGAACTGCTCATAGGTCCAGTCGGCGATGGCGTTGTCTAACTTTCCCAGGGGCAGGAGAATGCCCACTGCGATCACCGCCCCGGGCAAGGCGTAGCCGAGGACCGCCGCCTGATTTGCGCCGTGGACGAGCGGGCTCCTGACCACCCTTCCCGCGTATGCAAGCAACACGGCAACTACCAGCGCTGCAATCGCTGCGACCCCGGAAAGTGTAAAGGTATTTGCCACGAGTGAATAAACCCGAGCATCGAACTGCGCTTCTGGTTCATTGATCGCGAGCCTGAGCAGCACGCCAGCAGGCACTAAAAAGCCAAGTGTGATGGGAGCCGCGCAGAATCCGAATGCGCTAGCCACTCGCCAGCCGCGCAGTCGCTGTGGCGGCATCGGTATGCGCTTTCCCGCATAGCGCGCGCCGCCACGGTGCGTCCGTTCCAAAGTTAGCATCGCCAACACAAACACCAGAAGACAACTCGCCAACTGCCCCGCTGCGACCGGATCGCCCAATGAGAGCCAGGCGCGGTAGATTCCCGTGGTGAACGTGTTCACCGCAAAGTAAGAGACGGTGCCAAAATCAGCGAGGGTTTCCATCAGCGCCAGCGCAGTGCCGGCAACAATGCCCGTGCGCGCCAGTGGCAGCGCTACGTGCCAGAATCTGCCCCAGGCGCCGTAGCCGGCTAGTCGGGCAGCCTCAAGTGTAGTCCGCGATTGATCAAGAAAGGCGCTGCGCGCAAGCAAGTAGACGTAAGGGTATAGAGCAAAAGAGAGCATGGCTGCGGCGCCGGGAAGCGAGCGGATCTCGGGGAACCAGTACTCCCGTACTTGCCAGCCGGTTATTTCTCGGATCGCGGTCTGCACCGGGCCGGCAACCTGTAGCCAATCGGTGTAAGCATACGCCATGACGTAGGCGGGCATGGCCAGGGGTAAAACAAGCGCCCACTCGAGGAGACGCTGGCCAGGGAAAGAATAGGCGGTCACGAGCCAAGCGGAAATAACACCGAAAAAGACCACGCCAATACCCACAAGAACCGCCAGTAGAAGGGTGTTGAAAATGTATTCTGGGAGAACGGTCGAGACGAGATGGGACCAGGTGGTCGCACTCGGTAGGTAGACGTTCCAAATCACCGCCACGATCGGCGCGAACACCGATGCGGCGACGATGATGGATACCGAACCAAGCCAGCCGAGCCGGCCGGCAGGAGATCTAACGTAAAGCCGGGAGCGCAGTGCGGCGAGGCCGGTCATTACTCGACTAGCCGCACGCGCGTGGCATGCGCGCTAACCCTGAAGTCATTTCCAGCCCACCTTGTCGGCAATGCGCTGTGCGGTTGCTTGGGTTTTGCCAAGGTCCGCCAGTGGCAGTGTGTCTGTTTTGAACTTGCCGAAGGACTCGAGCTCCGGGTTTGCCAGCTTCACGCCCGGAACGGTCGGCCATTCATTGTTGCCCTTGGCAAATAATGTCTGCGCCGCATCGCTCGCCAGGTATTCAAGAAATTTGACGCCCGCGTCGCGGTGTGGCGCGTGTCGCAAAATTCCGCCGCCGGAAATGTTTACATGCGTACCGCGCCCATCTTGGTTGGGCCACACAAGTTTAACTTTTTCTACGAGAGCACGGTCTGCAGGTTTTTCAGAGCGCATCAATCGCACGTAGTAATAATGATTCGAGAGAGCGATCGAGCACTCACCGGCTCCAACCGCCTGCAATTGGTCGGTGTCGCCGCCCCTCGGCTGGCGCGCAAGATTGTTGGCGACTCCGCGAGCCCATTCAGTCGCTTTCTCCTCGCCAAGATGCAGTATCATGCTTGAAATCAGAGACAAATTGTACGGATGGCTGCTTGGACGAGTGCAGATTTCCCCTTTCCATTTCGAATTGGCCAAGTCTTCATAGCGCTCAACTTGAGCTGGTTTGATTTTCTTTTGGTCATAGGCGATCACGCGAGCGCGCGCCGAAAAGCCGAACCACTTGTTGTCAGCATCGCGATAATGGGCTGGGATTCGTTTATTGAGCGGCTCCGATTCGAGGGACTCGAAAATTCCTGCCTGTTCGGCACGCCACAAGCGGGCCACATCCACTGTTAAAAAAACGTCGGCTGGACTGTTTGCGCCTTCGCTCTTGATGCGCTCGAAAAGCGCGTCCTCGCCGCCTTCGATACGATTGATCTTGATGCCCGTGACTTTTGTATAACCGGTATAGAAGGATTCATCGGTGGCGTAGTGGCGCGCGGTATAGAGGTTGAGCACCTTCTCCTGAGCTAGCGCCTCTTCGATCCATGGAGCCACCACAAATGCGGCAAGCAAGGCAGTTGAGGTGAAAATTTTTCTCGTATTGTGTATGGGATCGAGCATGTGTTCTACTCCTCTTTCTAAGACGCATGGTTTTCCGGCGAACATGTTTGTACTGCCATATTATTTGTTTTCGAGTATGCGAATAATTGAAGTTTGTCAACACCGATAAGTTCGCCAGGCGTACTTGTTGAAGTTTCCTGTCGCCTACATGCGCACGATTCAAGAGTAAGGCGGGGGTTGCTAAGATTAGCAGTACGGGATGATTAATGAGGCTCGGGCTTGGAACCAGACTCGGGAAAGACGACCACATTGGGCAGATTCAGTTCCACCGCTACCTGGTGCCCGAGCGGCCAATGCGCCGGCTGTCGCTGTTCCAAATGAATCGTTGCTCCCGAAGGAAGACGTAATCGATAAAGTATCTCGCCGCCGAGGAATTCACGTTCTTCGACCGTGGCAAGCACACCGGCAGGCTTAGGAGTGACCGCTTCATGACGGATCATGAGCTTGGCGGGACCCGAAGGGAGTTCTGCAGAACAAGGAAAAATACCTAGTTCGGTATGAATTATCGACCCCAGCACCCGGCCTGGAATAAAATCCGCCTGGCCAACGAAATTAGCCACAAAGGCTGTCGTTGGCGAGTAGTAGATGTCCTCGGGCGTGCCTACCTGCTGAAGTTCACCGTTCCGAATGACCGCAACTTGATCGGCCATCCCCAATGCTTCTTCCTGATCATGCGTGACCAGGACCGCAGCCGTACCCAAGTGCCGAAGAATTCTGGCTACCTCTCGGCGCATCTGGGGGCGTAGATCAGGATCGAGTCCGTTAAAAGGCTCATCGAGCAGAACCACTCCAGGCCGGGGGGCGAGTGCGCGCGCGAGCGCAACACGCTGCTGTTGACCGCCCGATAACTGGTGAGTATAGCGCTCGGCGCAGTGCGTCAATTCAGTCAATTTTAGGAGCTCTTCCACGCGCCGCCGGCGCTCTGCTCGGTCCGAGTTGCGCAAACCAAAGCGAACGTTCTGTGCGACCGTTAGATGGGGGAACAGCGCGTAATCTTGAAAGACCATCCCGACGCCGCGATCCTCGGCCGGAACCCAAACCGATCTGTCCACATCGACGACAGTGCGGCCGTTGATGACGATTCGCCCTTGATCAGGTTTCTCAAATCCAGCGATCAGCCTAAGCAGGGTGGTCTTTCCTGAACCCGACGGGCCCAGCAGGGCTAAAATGTTGCCGGACGCAACCTGCAAGTCACAGCTTTTTACCGCCGCTGTTTTTTTGTAGCGTTTGCTGATGCCTTTAACTTCGATAATGACCATCAACTTTTTCCCGTCACGGTGAATAACCCAGACTTAATAACCCAAACTGTTGAACAGGTCTAGCACAGCGTGCGAAACGGACCCCCCCGAGGCGTAGAGTGCGATAGGATGCTATGACAGTCGTTGCCCCTCACCTTGAACTTCAATGACTCCTGAAATAGGATGTCACTTGCGTGCAAAGTCTACACATTCTCGGCTGTAACTTCGAGATAACCGGGGCACGTACCGGTGGTCCTATCCCTGAAAAATCATAACAGTCATCATGGAAGCTCGTCACGTAACCCATGCGCTCGAAGATTACTTGAAAGCGATCTATCAACTTTCAGAGGAGAATCGACCGGTGATCGCCGCCAGACTCGCCGCTGAAACAGGCGTGTCTCCGTCGACGATCTTTGCCACCCTGCGTCGTCTGGCGAAGGATGGCTACATCAAGATTAATCGCCGCAAGGAAATTCACCTCACGGAAGACGGCAAGCAGGTAGCGGAAAACATTGTACGCCGGCACTTTCTGACGGAGCGATTTCTCACCGACTTGCTTGGTCTGGACTGGGTCAAAGCGCATCAAGAGGCGCACCGTCTAGAGCATGCGATCTCGCAGGAAGTCGAGGAGCGGCTGGCGAAGCTACTCAGCCATCCGACGACTTGCCCGCACGGCAACCCGATCCCAGGAGCAAGCTCAACTCCCGGACCGAAGACAATGCCGCTTAGCGAAGCGGTCGATGGACAGGACGTTGAACTCGATTATATTACGGAAGGTGGAGAACGGGACGTGCGCTTGCTCGGTTACCTACAGACACATGGGTTACGACCGGGTGCGAAAGTCCACGTGGTCGATGTCGCCCCGTCCCTCGGCATGATGACTCTGAAGGTCAATGGCGGCGAGTTTTCGCTCGGTATTGAGGCGGCGAAAAAAATCCGCGTTCACTGATGGGAATCGAGTTTAGTGCCCGCCCTAACCTTCAAGCAGAAGAGCCGGTTTGAAGAGGACAGGATCATTAAGGGCGATGATTCTGAAGTGACTTACATACTCTTGGGATTGGGTCATGTTCGACAAGATGGGTGACGTTCCTCTTCAGCGAGCAGCGCTGACAAAAAATCGATTTGCTCGCTAAGCGGCGCGTCTCTGTCGATCAATATTACTTCCTGGCCATTGATACGGCAACGGCCGCTGCGCGGCTTGTACCCTACTTCCCGCAATAATTTCTCGGTGCGCACCTCAATGTTCATCTGTTTGGCGGCGCCGATTAATTCTTGCAGACGCGATTGCTGCTTGTGTTTTAGCTGTGCCATAGCTGCAATAAACTCTCGATTATTATCTGCTAAACCTGCTGATTTGTAAAACGATTGAGCCATTTCCTGCTTGCAAAAACCGCGCAGGTTGTTATCGTAGCCCGCGGTTAATCCGGAGGACGCCGCTCGTAACCAAAGCCGTTCCGCTGCTATAATCAGGCTCGCCGCTCACGGCTTCAGGAGGGAAAAGTGATTAAGAATATTCTGCTTCCCCTCGACGGTTCGGAACACTCGAATGCAGCCTTTGATTATGCTCTGTGGATGACGGAAAAATTCGACGGAACGCTCTTTGGTCAACACGTAATCGATACCATTTCGATTGAAGGAACATTTTTTCACGACATTTCCGGATCCATGGGGTTCGAGCCATACCTGGACTTCTCCACGAAGATGCGCGAAGCCCTGGAGGAGCGCGGCAAGCTGATACTCGAAGAATTCGCCGAACGTTGCCGGAAGAGCGGCATCAAACATCAAACTGTTTTGGACATGGGCTTAATCGCCAACGAGATCTGCGAACGCTCGAAAATAGCTGATCTGGTCGTCATTGGTCATCGCGGGATCAATGAGGATTTTACCACTGGGCTTTTGGGCACGACCGCCGAGAGCATCACGCGCAAATGCCCGCGCCCAGTGTTTGTTTCGACAAAAAAGTTTAAGCCTGTCGAGAGACCGCTGCTAGCGTATGACGGCAGCCAGCGCGCATGCGCGGCGATGGAATCTGCGGCGGAGTTCTGTACTGTATTAAATCTACCCCTAAGTGTCTTGACCATCGCCAAAGAAGATCAGCTGGCTGAAGGAACCTTGCATCAGGCAAAATCGTACTTAAACTCGTATGCGATTGATGTTCATTATGAAAAAGCGCGCGGCTATCCGGAACAGAAGATCATCGATCATCTGGTCAATTTCAATCATGATCTTCTATTCATCGGTGCTTACGGTCATCGTCGCATCATCGAAATGGTTCTTGGCAGCACGACGGAGTTCGTACTGAGAAACAGTTCATGCCCGGTCTTTCTTACACGCTGACAATTGGGTCAGAGAATCTGTTCAAGGAAATTCAATGAAATTCACCGCGGCTGCAATTCAAATGCTTGCCTCGGATGACAAAGCGGCTAATCTGGCGGAAGCGGCACGATGGATTCGCCAATCCGCCGCCGCCGGCGCCAAACTGATTGCCCTGCCGGAAGTTTTCATTTGGCGCGGCGACAAAAGACGCGAAGGCGCAGCCGCTGAGCCCATACCCGGACCTGCCTCTACCGCAATGGCCGTACTTGCCCGAGAGCTTGGTATCTATCTGCTGGCGGGATCCCTCTTGGAAGAAATTCCCGGCAGCGCAAAAGCTTTCAACACAAGCCTGTTGTTCGATCCTTCCGGTGAACTAATCGCGAGTTACCGTAAAATTCACCTGTTCGATGTCGATCTAGCCAACAAGGTTTCCGCGCGGGAGTCCGATACCCGGGCGGCCGGCGAGACGGTAGTCATTGCCGAAACAGAGCTTTGCAAGATAGGCCTGAGCGTCTGTTACGATCTTCGATTCGCCGAGCTCTATCGCGAGCTTGCGCGCCGCCAGGCTGATCTGATCTTCGTTCCGTCGGCGTTTACTGCCTATACAGGAAAAGCGCACTGGGAACCGCTGCTGCGTGCGCGCGCCATCGAGAACCAAGTTTACATCATCGCGCCGAATCAGTTCGGGAAGAATCCTCAGAGCTTCGAGACTTATGGTCATTCGATGATCGTTGATCCGTGGGGTGAAATTGTCGCCGTACTACCTGATGGTCCGGGTTTCGTCATCGGCGAAATCGATCTCGATTATCTCAGCCGAGTGCGCCGCGAGCTGCCCTGTCTTGCACACCGGCGGCTGAATTAGCGCTTTTCTCCTTTCTGCTAAAGTATCGGTCAGCGGTGAGGACACTCACTTGGAGTGGTGATCCGTCGCCTTGGATTGTGTTTGCAATAAAATTTCACGACGTAAAAGAACGAGAACAAGTCACTCAATTCTTTCCGCGGGGGACCCGCAACGCAGTGCGCGACCAAAGAAGACGCCGAGCTGTCCATCGTCGCCGAGCTAAATACTGATCGATAGTGATCCTGAGAGTGAAGCGAAGCCGGGGTCATTCTCTAAGAGTTGAGAGCTCTCTATTCGTGCCCTGTCATACTGTGAGGACTATCGACGGGTTTAGATTCAGGTGATCCCTTTTGGCGCAGAAAAATGCTCAGCAGGACCAGGATGCCAATCGAAAAAAACTCGCTTTGCCAGTTTTGCAAGGATTCAAACCAAAACTGCGCGGTTCCTAAGTATTGCACGACTGTAACCGCTTGTTCGCCGTGGGCTGTTTGCTGCTGGCTGTACACTTTGGCGCCGCCTACTGCGTGCAACACGAATGCTATGGCAAAGAGTAGAAACAACGCGATCGAGAGAGAGTTCTCATAAAGCTTAAGGACGATCCCGCCTTTGCGCACTGGCCACGGCGCGTTTTCAACATCCCTGGATTGACGCGGGTCTCGATCTACAGCCTCTTGCTTCTCGGGATCTTTGGATTCCGCAGATCCTTTCTGAAAAAGAAATGCTGTTAACAGAACATAGGCGAACATTTGCAGAAATTCGCTTTCCCAGTTCTCCATTGTGGCTTCAAGAAATGCAGGACCGCGCACATACTCGAGGTAGCTGACTGTCGGTTGGCCATGATCGGCTTGCTCATGGTTGTACTGCCGCTGACCTACCAGACTCAGCCCCACCTGGATCACGAAAAACAAACCGAGCAACGTTATCGAAAGGCCATACTCGCGCAGCTTGTGTTTCACGGTGTCCTCCCGGATTGTCGATCTAGACTACTTCACATTCTATTTAGGTCGCTACGTCGTAACAAGCAGAAGCCAAGACCTAGATCTCGGCCATCCTTATGAGGCGCCGGGCCAAAGATTTATTTTCCACTCTCAAGCACACTTTCATTGACTAGCGCTATGCCAATCAGTTGACGACGTCAGGCTGCTCAGAAACTAGGCTGAGCGCCTACTCCTTGAGCACGTCGCGTGGATCATTTGCATCACGCTAATCGTCTCGACAGAATTTACCCCGGCTATTTCAAGCTGATGAGGAGTCTCTGGTAATAGAAGAAGTGGCATCATGATTGCTCACCCGGTTTCGATTCAGATGCTATTTATTTTTGCGGAGTCCTTAACAAGGAGTGTTGCATGAAGCTGGTCGAGGCGATCGTCAAGCCATTTAAACTGGAAGAGATCAAGGAAGCATTAACCAAGGCCGGGATACAAGGAATGACTGTGGAAGAGGTCAAAGGCTTCGGACGCCAAAAAGGACATACGGAGCTTTATCGGGGAGCGGAATACAGCGTCGACTTCTTGCCGAAGGTAAGGCTCGAGATACTAGTTCCTGACGACAAGGCGGCAAAGGTAGTCGAATTAATTACCGCCAGCGCTCGCACCGGCAAGATCGGCGACGGAAAAATATTCGTGACGCCGGTGGATGAAGTCATCCGGATTCGCACCGGCGAACGAGGCGAAGATGCCATTTAAAACGATCGAGTTTATCTCCGAGGAGGGAGACAAAATGAAGAAGGTGAAAAAACTGTTTGCGTATGCATCACTGAGCTTGGTCGTGGGAATTTTCCTTTCGATCTCGCTTTCGGCGCAAGAAAACCCGACCCCGCCAGAGCCCGCCAAAGTAGAAGCCCCGGCGAGCTCGTCTGCGGCTCCAGGTGTTGAAGCCAAAAAAGAAGATCCCGGCGCCGCGCCGGCGCAGTTTACTCAAGAACTGCTGGAACAAATCGGCGGCGCAAAAATCGCCGTAGACACGATGTGGACGCTGATCGCGGGGATGTTGGTCTTCTTTATGAATCTAGGTTTCGCAACTGTTGAGTCGGGTCTTTGCCGAGCCAAGAATGCCGTGACGATTCTCGCCAAGAACTTCATCGTCTTTGCGGCTTCTTCCCTGGCGTTCTTAGGTTTGGGATGGGGGTTGATGTTCGGTGACGGCAATCCGTTTTTTGGTACTGAAGGGCTCTGGTTTGTCGGCGGTGCGGATAACAGCCCAGCAATGGGCGACGCCTACAAAGGCGTTTATT
>JAICEJ010000060.1 GCA_025924215.1 Candidatus Binatia bacterium | reverse complement strand
TCGCTCGTATCCGAGCCATTCGCCCGTAGCGGTTATCGGGCAAACATCGACAACCTTGCTATTGAACTGTGAATTCGCGGATAGATACAACTACGGATCCGGTTTGAGCGGCATGGTAGTTGCTCTTCCCACCCTTGCGAAGCTTTATTCGCAAAGGGGGAGCAACATGGATAGAGCAACTTTTCGCGAACAGCTCCTAGTTGTGATGGAAGGCAAGGACCATTGGGCTTGGCCGGCATTTACCTCCGGGCGAGTTCGGAAAGATCTTCTCCATCATCACCTCGAACAGGAATATGCCACCTATGTCCGCGATTTTCCTGTGATGGTCGGACGCGCATATGTACGCTGTCCGATCCCGCAAGTTCGCCGCAGTCTTGCAGAGAATCTTTACGAAGAAGAGACCGGTGGACTGGTCGCCGGTAGGCCACATCCCGAGCTGTTTCTCGAATATGCACGCGGCCTAGAAATGGATCTAAGCCGTTTCGCTAACGTAGCGCTGTTGCCGGCGGCAAAGAGCTATCGGCAATACCTCGATGACGCAACTCAGCTCTATGGCTGGGAGATCGCTGCGGCGATTGTCACGATCTTTGTCGAAGGATCGAAAGACGAACGGCGCGCAATTGAGTCAACAATAGCCATGGAGCCGCCGCCGCTAGAGGAGCATCCGCTAGTCAAACATTACGGCCTGCCGATCCAACATTTGGCGCTCACCAAAGCGCACCGGCAGGTGGAGGGAAATCACCGTGCTACCGCCTGGGCGGCGATTCTAGATTATGTCAAGCCGACAAGGCGTGGGACGGTGGTCAGAGCCATGCAGGAAGCACTGACGAGCTGGCTGTGCTATCGAGATGCAGTGGCCGAGATTTGCGCCGTAGATTGCAACAGCCATGCTTACAAAGGCGCTGTAGCAGATGTTGTGCGCGATTCAAGCGCATAACCCAACAAGTTAGTAGCGCCTGGAATGGCTTGAGCCGCCCAGTGCACTACGACTTAAACAATTCTACTCTTCTGCTATCCGATGGTTCGCAGCGAAAGCTTTGGCTAAGATCTGCATCGAATTCAGCGGTGGCGCTTCGCTCCTTGATCAACTTGATTACCGACTAGATTGAAGTCCCAACAGGCCACCTTTCGGAAATCGACTTAAATCTCTCGACTGCTCCGTTTGATCGATTGGGAAACATCGCCCAAGTTCTTTCATATCCTGAGCAATCCTCGAACGCTTTTTATTTAGTGTCAGGCAAAGAGCGCAAGCACGTCACGCTTTTGTAGCCGCCTCGGTCTTTTCTAGGTGTTTTTAGTATAGAAGGCGCTGTTCTGTCGAAGGGAGAAAGCAGCCGAAGTGAATGTCTTTGTCTGAGATCTGGTCCGTTGCCCGTTAACATTCACGATGTGGCTACGTCTAAGCGCTCAAGGAGGGAAAATCATGCAAACTGGTAAAACTCTGGTCTGGCTGGGGGTTGGGATCCTTTTAGCGCTACTGTTTGGCGATTCGGCCTCCGCCGATAGCGGGCGTTCGCATCGTGCTGGGCGCGGCGCAATCCGGGAGAGTCACCGTGATGTTCAAAGGAGTCGCGCGGAGTTGCGCAACGACTTCGCCGAACTCAGGCGTGATCGCGCCGAGCTGCGGAGCGACATACGCCGGGGAGCCCCTCGGCACGAGATTGCCCGGGGAAAATCTGAAATCAGGCGCGACTTGAGAGAAATAGAGCGGGACCGGCGCGAACTGAGACGCGACCAATCTGAACTGCGCGGTGATTTACGCAGGTTCGGCTATGACAATCATTGGTATAATCGCGGAAACCAGGGAAGGTACGGTTCTTGGCACGATCGCGATCGTTGGGATCGCGGCCGGAGTGGATGGTCTAACAACCACCGTGACAGCCGATACAGCTGGTGGAACAATGATCGTTTCGGTCGTTAAGATTTGTAGTTGAATCGTGCGCTTGTCAATTAGGAATTATTCCAGAGGTTCACCGGTGAGGGGCGGCTCAAGCCGTCTCTCACCACATCATTGATTAGATTCAGAGGTGCTGACCATGTTAACGCGCCAGCGGTCACACTCCGAAGGCTCTAAGATTCTGCGATCATAAAATCATCGTCCATATCAAATCTGAACACTCGCTTTCGCAAAAGGCAATTCCCCTCTAGAAGCTTTATTCCGCCCTTTCGTTTTGATGTCTGCCCCGCGTCATCTTGCCGCTCGTTGACACTGGCACCCCGTTTTTATAAGACACGGATGTCCTTCTAATCTAGCGTGTCACTTACAATGCGATTGCTCAACAAAACCGTTTTTATTACAAGTGCACAACATCCATGCGCTGAAGCAATCGTTATGGGCTTCGCCGGCCAAGGAGCAGATTGTTTTATCGTCGACGAGGATGCCGGCAAAGCAGAGCTGTTGGCGGCGCACATTCAGTCTCTGAACGGACGAGCATCGTCGTTTCAATGCGACGTGACAAAAAAGACGCAGGTGGACGAAGCCGTCAGCCGCGCCGTTGGCGAGTTTGGACGTATCGATGTGCTGCTCAATTGCTCCGGCGTTACGCAAGAAGGCGATTTCTTGGACTTTACCGAAGAGTCGTTCAATCGGTGTCTCGAGCGCGGTCCGAAAGCCTACTTCCTCGCTTGTCAGGCCGTCGGGCGCCGGATGGCTGAGCAACGCTCGGGGAAAATCATCAATCTCCTGACCACGGACGCGCGCGTGGCTTCCGGCGAGTCGGCCGGCAATAGCGCTGCTTATTCCAGCGTCGATGCGATGACACGGGCGATCGCTCAGGCACTGGGATTTTACGGCGTCAATGTCAATGCGCTCGTTTACGGGCCGATGAATTTTATTTCACTGACCGCTGAGGAGGCGGCAGAGCGGTTGCGCCGCATTCCCGTAGGTCGCTTGGGTAAACCTGAGGATCTCGTCGGCGCGGCGATCTTTTTAGCGAGCGAAGATTCGAATTTTGTTTGTGGCGAGAGTCTCTACATCGATGCCGGCTACTCGAATGCTGCGGTGACGGAGGACAGTTTTCGTCCGGCATGGGGCCGAACTTGGGGCAGATTCGATATCCCGCGAGGACAGCAGTAATCTCTCCGGGGAGAATCATATGGGAACGAAGTTCAGAGAAGTGAATACGCTTTCATTTATCGGCAATATCGGCCCAAAGACCGAGCGAGTATGGAAGGAAGTCGATGAGGAGATTGACATCATCGGCTGTAAAGAAAAGTTTGACAGGCCCTGCCAGTTAATCAAAGCGCTGAGTATTCTTGAAAAGGATCTTCCCGGCGATGGCGATACTCGACAAGTCCCAATTTTTGTCAATGATGACGTGAAGATCGAGTTGATGTACTGCCGTGCAAGCAAAGAGGAAGATGGACGCAGACCCGTCGGTTTTTACGAAACGCAGATTCAGGTGCAGAACAGAAGGGTGACCAAGACGTCGGAAGGCGATTTTGAATTAAGTGAGGGAGATGTTCTTGTTGTGCCGCCAAATATCAGCCGCGAACATGCCGGCAATGGCCCGACCGCAAGGCTCATCGTCTACACTCGCGATTTGGTTCACATCGCACAAGGGTATCCGGCCAGGGAGAGCGTCGTGCCGAACAAGCAGTGCACACTGCTCAAGCCGGAGACGGTGCTCGACAGCATCGCGGAAGGCGGCTCCGGCGGTAAGCACTTTGAGCTGATTGAAAACGCCGACATTATGATCGAGACCACGCATCGCTCCGATGCGCAGCGAATCTATCACCGCGGCTTTGGCCAGGACGAGGTCGCTTTTCAACTCTCCGGCCGGCGCGCGACGCTGACCGATCAGGGAGAATATATGCTGGAGACCGGCGATTTTCTATTGATCCCGCCGGGGACCTCGCATCGTAACGTAGGCGACATGGCGACGATACGGATCATCCTCTATACCCGAAATCCACTTCACCTAGCCTCGGATTATGTCGATCGCGCAAAACTCGCCGGGATAGCCGATCGGCAACTGTCGGGGAAGTAAATGAGACCTTTTTTCCGCTCTGCTATTTTTCCGGCGCGAGCTTGGGCTGGCTTTTTTTTCTTGTTCATGACATCGACCGAAGCCCTGGCTCAAGAAACCATTCGCGTTTCGTTCGCGACGCTTAGTCCCGCGTACATGGACCACATTGTTGCGATGGACAAAGGCTATCTCAAGGAAGAGGGGCTGAGTATCGAGGTCATTCGTGCTCCGGGCGGTGTTGCGACTCCGGGCCTGCTTTCCGGTCAATTCCATTTCAGCAGCTCGGCAAGCTCGGCGGTGAGCGCTGCGGTGCGGGGCGGGCCGGTCAAGGTCGTATATACGAATCTTTCAAGGCCGAGCTACACATTGGTGTCGATCAAACCGGAGATCGCTTCGGCGAAAGACTTGATTGGAAAAAAAGTTGCGGTCAACAGTTTCGGCGATACCGGCCACCTGGCAACGATCCTCTACTTGAAGAAGATGGGCGTCAATCCAGCTTCGGTATTGTTCATCACCGTCGGCCGCAACGAGGTGCGGTTCCCAGCGCTGCGTTCCGGCGTTATCGATGCCTCCCCGCTGGCCATGCGAGACGTGGTCTTGATGAAGGACCAAAAGCACACAGTGTTGGCGGATCTGGGTAAAGAAATCCAACTAGTTTGGAACGGTGTCGCTGTGTCGGATAAAACCTTGGCTGAAAATCCTCAACTGGTAGAAAGGTTTCTGCGCGCTCTCGCCAAGGGCCGGGAATATGCCCGTCGCCACCGCGAGGAAACGATTGCTTTTATCACGAAGCGTGACCCGACGCCGATCGAGGCGATCAAGGTCGACTATGAAGTGACCAAGGCCGCGATGACGGATGATGGGTCTCTGCCCGACGAAGTGCTCAGGCAGGAAGTGGCGACTCGATCGGAGCTTACGAAAGCCGCCAAGGTTCCGGACATCTCGGCCGCGTTCGATTATACGATCACGAGAAAGAATTACGCGCAGTTGAAAGCTGCAGGCTGGCAGCCAATCCGGTGAAATCATGAGGCTCGAAGGAAAAAAAGCGATCATCACGGGCTGCAACGGTGAGTTTGGCTCCGCGATCGTGCCGGGATTTGCCGCCGAGGGGTGCGACGTCGCGTGCGTCGACTTCACTCAGGCAGGTGCGGACACCGGCGCTGAGAAAGTCCGGCAGCGAGGTCGACAAGCGCTGGCGGTCGCTATCGATTTGCGTAAGCGTGACGAGATCGAAGCCATGGTCGACGAAGTGATCGCTGCCTTCGGCCGCATCGATATTCTTATCAACACTACGATGGCGTCGCACAATCAGGAGTTTCTAAATTTTAAGGAAGAAGATTTCGACGATTCCTTGAGCCGCGGCGTAATAAGTTACTTTCTCACCTGCCAGGCAGTGGCCCGGCAGATGGTTAAACAACGCTACGGCAAGATTATCAACCTGAGTTCCATAGTCGGCGTGCTCGGTCCCGGGCAAGCGGCCTCCTGGACTGCCGATCGCGGCGCGGTCAACGGCCTGACGCGCGCGGCGGCGCATGCGTTGGGCTTTTACGGCATCAACGTCAATGCGGTAGCTCGCGGCAACACCGCGCGCAAACCCTACAGCGCGGGAGTTTTGGAACGAGTGCGCCGGCTACCGCTGGGCCGGACGGAAACAGCGGAAGACATGGTCGAACCCTGTATTTTTCTCGCTTCAGACGGCGCCAGTTATATCACCGGAACGATTCTCAATGTCGATGGCGGCTACACTGTGGCCGGCGTTACCGATGATCGTCATCGGCCGGAGTGGGCGCGCGCCGGCGTTGATCCGAGCGACTAGCAGCGCTTGCGCAAATTAGTCCGCCAACACACCCTCGGCAAACATTTCCCTAAGATCAAGTCTGCGCTCGGTTAGTCCAACCATCTCCGCATAACGCGCCATGGTATCAAGCACATGCCTATTGTCGGTGATGTTGTAGGGCCACGCATCATCGCCGAATAGTTCCCGCTCTTCCTCCAGTTCGGCGCCGTACCAAGCGAGAAAAGATCGCCGTGTGTCGCTCACGTGCTTGATGCCGATCTCCTTGGCTTTGGTAAAAGCATCGATGAGGCTGCGCGCTGCCCATGGATGGCGCTCCAAGATAGAGTTTTTTACCACCAGGACGTGGCGAATGGGAAAAATCTTGGTACGCAGATAATATTCTTTTTCGACGTTGCGAAAGTTCGGCCAGAGGCGGCGTACGCCGGAAATTTGAAAATGCTTGGGGGCAATCTCCGGCAGCATGCACGCATCGATTGCACCATCAGGAAACACATCTTCGATTTTTTTTCCTTTCGGCAGACGCTCGATGGCCATCCAGTCGGGCGGCTGCCAACCGGGAACCTGCTCCTGCTGGTTGGTGCGAATCTTGAGCGAGCGCGCCGGCACGCCGTAGTCGTCTTGCAACACGCCGCGCATCCAGAGCGAAACCGGATTGAAGTGAGCGCGCATGCCGATGGTTTTGCCGGCGAGGTCTTCCGGCCGTTGAATGCCGCTGGACGCGTGGATCAGCAGATTGCCGTGGCAGAACTTGCGGTGCGGAAACACAGGAATCGCGCGGAACGGCGCGCCGCGCGACATCCAACCGAGAAAGACGCCCATTTGAAGTTCGCACACGTCGAATTCCAGGTCGCGGGAAAACCGCCGGTGGCGCTCTTCGGAGGGCAGAGAGATAACGGTGAGGTCGATACCCTCGGCTTGAACGCTACCATCGACCAGAAAGCGCGTCCGATCATATTCGTTGCAAGATAAGCTGAGGCGTAGCCGTTCCATGAAGAATTATTTCACTGGGTTTGATTTCGACTGAAGATCAATCGTATTAACGGATGTGAAGCCTGCCTACCCTACTGAACATCGAACCGCGTTTCGCGTTCCGAGATGTTGTTGAACGATTTCGGGTGAACCAGCTTGCGGCTGTAGAGCACCATGCGCAGAAAACCGGGGCTGCCGGTAATCCGATGGGCCACACCGCGCGGGATGTAGGTCATCTGACCGGGGTCGAGTTCGAGCGCGCCCCATTCCGTATGGTTCAGCGAGTGGCCGCGAAACTGAAACCAGATCTCGTCTTCGTCGCAGCCGCGATGGAAGCCGTTCTGCTCTTCTTCAAGATTGTAGACATCGACGCGGAACTCTTTGCCGTTGTAAAGCACTGGCGCGCGGGCGCCGCCCTTGCCGGTCATGCCCGTAAAATAATTGAATGCGCTCAATTTTCGCGCGATGCGACCGCCGTCCCGTTTACAGCCGATCAGCGCTGATACGTCGCGCTCGACCCAGAGATCCGATTGCGGATCCCAAAAGCTAATATGTTCCAAAACCGGCCCGGCATCTCCGCCGTCGCCCGCGTGCCCGTTGACGACAATTGGCTCGGACGCGCGCACAGTAAAGCCTCTTTGCATCACCGGTTTTTCCGGATCGACGCCTTCGGTCACGAACTCCTGGGTCGCCACGCGCACGCGCAGACACTCATCCGAGCCGACCGAGCGGTGCGAAATTGCCGCGGGCACAAGCGCGATTTCACCTGGGGTAATTTCGACGATCCCCGATTCGCTTTCGATGCTCGAGCGGCCGGAAAACTGCAGATAGATGACGTCATGATCCGCGGCGCGAGTGAGTTGCGCTTCGCGCCCGGCGATGTACTCCGTCGCGATTCGTAAACTGGCGCCCTCGAAAACCATCGCCCGCGCGCAATTGCCGCTGAGCGGTGTGCTGCGCAGCAAATCGAAAGGCCGGATCTTAGGGATCATTCTCTGCCCCATGCGGGCGGTGCCGATGACCGCGCTTTCTTCCCGTTCCATCCAGATATGCTCCGGCGGTTCCCGGTGCGTCATAAATTCGCGTATTTTTTTACCCATGAGATAACCTCCAACAAATTTATAAACCGAGATTCCGACTCGGTGATATCGGTTGTCCTCGCATGATTTAGAGGACATGGAGTATTCAGTAATTTCAGCTAACCAGCAAAACGTTAGGCCATGCTTCGCATCTATGTCAAGGAGTGTAGCAGCAGTTTGTCAGTTTTTTGCCGCTAAGATATACAGGCGGGGTGTGAGCCGCAAATCTTTAAAGTCCCAGTCGGATCAGCTTGCGTCTTTCACGGACGCTGTCGTTGGGAGAGCACGCGGCAACACGATTAGAACAGAATCTCCTTGGTAAACCTCGGAATGACAAAGGATTCGAATTAGGAGAGGGCATGACTACGGACTATTCAATCGCCGATATGATGATCGGCGTGCGCAATATGATCGAAGCCGCCGACCTGCGAGTCGGTGATCAAGTGCTGCTGCTCGCCGATACGCGCAGTGACAAGCCCACCGTTGAAGCGCTCAACGCTGGCTTGCGCTTCTTCGGCGCCGAACCGATGATCCTCGTCACCGAACCCATCGCCCGCTACGGCGATGTGCCGCAAGCGGTCCTCGAAGCCATGCGCGCCTCGGACGTCGTCATCTGGGTGTGGCCGGTCTTCATCACCTTTACCCCTGCGCATCGCTCCATGGGACGAAAGCGCGAGGAGAGCGGCAGCCAACTCCATGAAAGCCGCATGAAGCCTTACCATATTTACTTCGAAGGCAACGCCGGACTGCTGGCGCGCGATTACGCAAAATTTCCCAACAAAGTTCTGTGGAAGTTGGCCGAAAAGGTGCGTGAAGTGGTCGCTGCCGGGCAGGCTGTACGTCTGGAAGATTCCCTGGGAACAGACTTGACGGCCACCTATGATGGAAAAAGATTATACGGCATGCAGTTCCGCGCCGGCGATCCACCCGGACGCTGTCACTTTCCCTGGGGGCGCTGCGGCGTGTTTAACGGCGACGGCGAAGCCAACGGTGAAGTTTATCTAAGCTGCGTTCAGGGTGTCTCTGGTATGCTGCGCGAACCGATGCGCTGGAAGGTTAAAGAAAGCCTGATCACCGAAGTCGACGGCGGCGGCGAAATCGGCGAAGAGTGCAAACGCTTGTTCAAGGAAGTTCCCGAATCGAACCGCCTAATCGAAATCATGTTCGGCTACCATCCCAAGGCCTCGGCGGAGTATGGGATTGCCGATCCGATGCATTGGGAGTTGATTAGTAAAATGCCCTGGGCGGGCTTGGGAACGCCGCGTAAGCATCCCAAGTTCAGACATATGGATGGCTCGGTGTTTAACGCGCGGCTTTACATTGACGATCGGTTGGTGGTCGATCGTCATGGCATGCTCGATCGCGCGCTGCTGCATCACCCGGAGGTTCTCGAAGCCGCTGCTGAGTTCGGCGATCCATATAAAGTGCTCGCGCCAGTGTCGCACGAAGCGCACGGTTCCGGAACAATTTGGTAAATAGGCTAAAGTGGATCGAACACTGATCAGGAGGAACTATGTTCAGGAGACCTGAAACAAAAGCAACGGAAGAGAAGGTCTATAAACAAGAGCGTATCGGCGAGTTCATGACCACATGGAAAGACTTTCCCCGACCAGGCCTGGCGGCGTGGGCCGAGCGCAAGAAGGCCGGTTTGATGGGAACGGCCAAGAGCACACATTATATACCGCGATTCCGGCCTTTTGATATGCTCAGCACTCCCAACCAGTCGCTGGTAATCCTCGAGAACGAAAACCACCATATCGGGGTAGAAAGTGTGGTGGGAGCTCAAGACAGCTTCCATCGCTTCATCGATAGCGACATGGTCTATTTTCAATTTTGCGGCAACACGACAGTGGAGACGGAATTTGGCATCTATGAAATGGAGCCGGGCGAAGTGATTTTGATCCCGGGTGGCATCTCCCATCGCTCCATCGGACGCGATGACAGCCTGCGTTATTTCTGCCGCAGTCATGAGGCGGTGGACTATGTCATGGGCGAAGACCAGTACACGAGCCAAACCAGTTTCGTCGTAAAACGTATCGGCGGCCCCGATTGGAACGTAGCGCAGAGCGCCCAACCGACTGCCAACGGTCGCGTGATCGAGAAGATGCATTTCTGGGATGATGGTCCCGATGACTACACTTTGGTCGAGCGCGATTACGACTCTATCGTTGGAGTTGCCGGGCTAAGGCGTGGCCAGCCGGGAAGCGCGGTTCGTAAGCTTCGGGCGTTTGATCATTTCACTGCCATCGTCGGCAAGGGTCGTGAAGACGCCGGCACTCAGCCGCTCATGGAATCTGCCAGCATGCGGATCCGCACTTACAACATGCAGGACGAGCAGTTCGCATTTCATCGGGCCTTGCGAAGCGAGGAAGTCCGAATCCAATTCCGGGGCGACGCGCTCGACATGTCAGAGTTCGAAAATGTTGAAGTCTCCCCCGGAGAGGTGACGATCATTCCGCTCGGCATTTCGCACAGCGTCATCAGCATTCCACCGGAGGATGAGAATTTTCTCCGGCTCAATTTTTACAGTAAATTGCGCTGGCGAGTTCCGATCGACCCGACCAAACACCTCTTCGACAGTAGATTTGAGGTTACCACCACGGTGCACAAACAAGCTGAATGGCGGAAGAAGCTGGCAGCGGCCGGCTGAGCGGGCCGACTCACAGTCTCTCGCGGTCGCAGGCAAAATGCGTCTTGGCTTACCCTTTTAACAGGGCACACTAGCTTTAGCCGAGCCGCTGCTGAAAAACCCGGATGCAGGCTGCTCAAAAAGATTCAGATGCAAGGCGCACGAAATTCGATGAGCTGAGGCTTACGCTTCAGTACGTTGAAGCGAGTCGGTCAAGCGCAACAAAGCATATGAGTCTTTTCAGCGGCCGACTCATCACGACTGCGCCGATGGTAGGATAATGAGCTGAAGCCGATTGCCGAACGGATCGTAAAAGTAGACGCTCTTCTCACCCGGCTTGCGATGCGCCGCGCGTAAATCGCCCTCCAGGTAAACGCCGCTATCTTCTAATCTGCTGTAGACCTGGTCGTATTCCTCAAGCGAGCCGACGCTCATCGCGAGATGGGCGCCCTTGTACCGGAATCCTTCGCCCGGGTCCGGCACTATGTTCACGTCAGGGCCGCAGAAACGGGATCGCTGGGAGAGCTTGCTTACTTTTTCGAGAAACAAAAACTGGTCGGTTGCGTTTTTCATCACCAGTCGTCCTTGGCCGAGCTCGCCGTTGTCGCGGCAGACTGTCTCCATACCCAAGGCCTTGCCATAAAACTTTTCCGCCCTATCCAGATCGGTCACTTCCATCGCTAGATGGCTGATGTCCTGGTATTGAATCATGAAAACCTCCGTTATCGCCGCACACAGAATTCCAGCGTGTTGCCGTCAGGATCCCAGACTCTTATCGTGCGCTTAAAAGGTACCGGATTAGGATAGTCGATCGGGCCCTCGTGCGGGATTTTGTTTGCATCAAGTTGTTTCATCATCTCGTCCATCATCTCATCACTCAGTGAAAATCCGATGCGTGGCATAGTGGCGGCGCCTTCGACTTTCGGCAGCGGTTCCTGGGCCAGACAAAGCTCGAAGCGATGGCCACCCATTTCGACGAACGACATTACCGGAAAGCCGCCCTGGTAAAGTCGCTGGGTATTGAGATTCTGGATGTGCAAGGGCTTCGCGCCAAGAAGCGTGTTGTAGAACTGATGCGATCTTGGAATATCCTCGACGACAAAACCGCAATGATCAAAGGTTCTGATCTTCGCCATAACTCACCTCTCTTGAAGTTTATTGCGCTCTAACATGGATTCAGTATTCGTGACGGCGCTCTTTCTCGTGATTAATGATCGCCCACCTGAAAACTCCGCCGGCCAAACAAGAAGTATAAAACTACCAGCGGAATCATGAAAATAAACAATAGCAGCGAGACTGCCGCGGCGATGGTGGCCTGCCCGGCCGATACCAGGCCCAGGATCAGCGTGGGCAGGGTTTGATTCTCGCGTCCGGTTAAAAAGGCGGCGAGAGTCAGCTCCCGGTAGGACAGCAGCGCCATCCAGATCCATGCGTAGACGGTGGCCGGCCGCAGCAGCGGAATCAGCACATGGCGCAACACCCGGAGGGTGCCGAGTCCGGATACGTACGCCGCTTCGTCGAGCTCTTTGTGAATCTGCAGCAGCGCATTGTTATAGACCCGCGTCGGGAAGCTGATGCGGGCGATGACGAAGCTGGCAATGAGAATATAAATCGTGTTGTAAAACGGAATGAACTCCGGCAGCCAGAAGAGCGCGACGACTAAAAGGGCGACGGAGAAAATGAGATTCGGAACCGCGTGCGGCATAAACGCCGCCGTATCGATCAGCCCGGCATATTTCGATCCGGAGCGGATGACGACCCACGAGATCACCAACCCTATCAGCACGAGTAGAGTGGGGACGACCAGAGTCAGTATCGCGGTGTTTGTGGCCGCCTGCCAAAATCGGTCCCACGGGATCCGATAAAAGTTTTCCAAAGAAACCAGATCCAGCGCCGACATCGAGAACGGCTGAAAATAGGGAATCAACGAGGCCCAGATCAAGGTCAGGAGCGGTAGCACGACCCCAAGCAGAAGTTTCGTCGCGATAAACACCCAGCCAACGATCCACCAGCGACCAAGCTCAACGATTCGAGGACGATAATTTTTTCCCGTCACGACACTGTACTTATGAGATTGCTTGATGACCCGAACATAGAGCCAGCTGAGGATGAGGGCGACGAGAATCATAAGCACGCTGGCGGCGCCGACAATACCGAAATTCGGCGGACCGTCTTCGGGATTTGCGTGGATATAGACGAAAGTGCTGAAGGTGAAAATCCGATTGGCCATGCCGATGATTGCCGGCACGTCGAAAGATGCCAGTCCAATCGTCGAGATGTAAATCGCCACCGCGAGTATTCCCGGCCACATCAACGGCAGGGTGACTTTCCAAAACCGGTGCACGAAACCCAGACCGTGAACCTGCGCGCTTTCCTCGAGCGCGGGATCCATAGCTCGGAAGGTCGCCGCCAGCATAATAAAGGCGAGCGAAGACATGCCCAGCCCGGAAATAAACCCCATTCCCGGAATGGACAGAATATTGATCGGAGCGTTTTCGAAAAACGGCAAGGCATCGACCAACCAGCGGTTGATCGTGCCGATCCGCGGATGGAACATGAACAGCCAACCGAGCGCGCCAAAGAGCCCCGGCAGTATCGTGCTGGCCATCATCAACGGAAATATCGTGCTCCGCCCCGGCAGATCGGTTCGCTCGGCAAACCAGGCAATCGGCACTGCGAAGAATAATGCGGTCACCGTGCTCACCAGTGTAAAACCGGCGGTATTGAGCAGGGTGTGATAGACGAACGGCTCCAGATAGAGCAGGCGGAAATTTTTCAGCGTGTAAATCGACGAATCGAGTGGATCCTGGAAAGCGATGACCAAGACGATAAGGAGCAACAATAGAACGGTCGAGAGAATCGCTGCGCTCGCAAACAGAAGAGTCGAGCGCGCTGTCAGAAGTTCGCTGCCGCGCGCCGTAGGCATCAGCGCTCTTACCGATCTTAAAACCGATTCCACTTGTTATTCTCTATCACGGCTCGACGATGGCGTCCTGAATGGATCGGTGTTCCAATTTATTCAATGATCGTCATGAACTCCGTACCGTTATTTCTGCCCGATGAGAATCCGCTGATAGACGTCCTTCCATTTCTCGACTTCGTCCCTGGCTTTCAAGTATGCAGGAATGTCGATATAAGGCGGGTCGACGTTTTTTTTCTTTAAGCTCTGAACCAGTTTGTACATGTCATTTTCCGGATAGAAACTGGTGTCCGTAGCCTCCCATTTGCGCAGCAAAGCTTGCCCTTCGGCGGTCTGGATGAAAACCATAAACAGCTTGGCCGTGTTGGGATACTTAGCCTTCTTCATCAGCCCTAGATAGGAATGCGTCAGGTTGCTGGTTTCCTCGAGAAATGCCATTTGGATCGGCGCGCCTTTACGCCGGGCGAGATCTACGGTGTCCTGACTGCACAACAATGCCAACCCGGCGAACTCGCCGCTGGAAATTCGGCTCTCGTCACCGCAACGAAGAATCCCGACGATGTGCTTCTCCTTGACGAGTTTGGTCAATAGATCGGCTATGCGCTGGGCCTTTTCGGCGTCATACGTGCCGTCTTGCCTGACGCCGGCGCGATCCCATACCGCTGCATAGGTGGTCGATGCCAGTTTCCCCTTCCAAAACGGATCCAAAAAATCGTCCATTTTTCTTGGCACCTTATTGGCCGGAACCAGGTTGGTATTGTACGCAAAGCCGCCGATTCTTGTGCGTTCCGCGAGCGCGCCGCCGCCGCTGACAATCGCTTCCTTGGGGATTCTCGGCAGCAGCGCGTGCCAATTGTCGACGGATTCGAGGGCGTTGCCTTGCATCAGCCGCGGAATAGTAGACTGTGTTCCGTTGAACACATCCGTCGACGGCTGCCTGCCGGCTTGAATCTCTTTCAACAAGCGCGAGGCAAACTGGTTCTGGTTCATCAGATCGACGGCTTCCCAAGTGACCTTTAAACCAAAGAGCTTCTCCATGGCAATTTCCGCTTCTTTACGGCCGCGCGCATCGTCGATGACTGCATCCGCAATGAACCGGCCGCCCTCGGCTTTCGCGGCCTCGATCAACTGCTGCAATGCCGGGGTTCTCGCCTCTCCGGCTGGGCTAGCGCGGCCTACTAAGGCGAACTGCAGCAACACGAGAGCCGCCGGCATCAGGAGAAAAATTTTCCGTGATCGGGCGTAGACCTTCATAACCGCCTCCATTAAATCTGATCCATTACATTGCAGATAGTAGACCACTCATGATTTATCGTATCGGCTCAAGATACGCGCGACCATTTAATCGAAGTCAAAACTCTGTCCAAGTTTTTGTCTCGCCGCTTCTTGATACGCCCAAGCGGCAAGGGCGACATCGCTATAACCGCCCTGGGACTCGCGCAAGACGTAGATAGCAGTGTCGTTGAGTTCGACATGGATTTGACCCGCAATGATCTGTCCGAGCTCGGCGACTTCGTTCCAATTGATTTTGCCTTCGCTTGCGAGCCTGAGTAAAGGCTTATCGAGCTCCTTGTCGTAATAACCCAGTTCATGTTCCTTGGAAGTGACGACAATTAATTTGGCTCTGAGATAAACGTCGTCATCGAATTCGTTAGGCCGCCCGGTACCGATCACCGGCACCCCCGGTTTTAACCATTCGCCGAGCAACGCGGGCCCAGGGGAGTTGGTGCTGACGAAGACAATCTCGGCATTCTCAATGGCATCCTCGGGTCGGCTTACCGGCGTTATCGTGACATTCAGCTCTCGTGTGATGTCGGCGGTAAACTTCTGGCGCCTTTCGGCGCTCCTGCTAAAAACTCTGATTTCTTCGATGGGTCGAAGACTCACGGCGGTGCGAAGCAGCCAGGGAGCGATGGCGCCGCTGCCGATCAGGCCGACTTTTTTGATTCCGGGTTTGACCAGCCGCTCCATTGCCAAGCCGACGGTCGCGCCGATGCGCAGATTGCTGAACGGGTAGCCCATGATCGCCAAGAGTTT
>JAICEJ010000059.1 GCA_025924215.1 Candidatus Binatia bacterium | reverse complement strand
GTCGTGTTGGAAGAGAAAATGGCTAAAGTGCTTTCCTGGTACGACAACGAATGGGGCTATAGTTGCCGGGTTGCTGACTTAGCGATATTAATGGCGCAAAAGGGTTTATAGGAGGCGATTATGCTTGCTAGAGATATCATGACGAAAGACGTGATTACCGTAAGCCCAACAGCTACGAAGAGAGATTTGGCCATGACACTTATAAAGAACCAAATTAGCGGCGCGCCGGTGGCGGGCAGAAACGGCAAAATTATCGGCGTAGTCTCGGAAGCCGACATCGTCGCCAAAAAAGGCAAAGATGTTAAAACGATTATGAGCAAGAACATCATCAGCGTCACCGAAGAAACCGCCGTCGAAGACATTGCCAAATTAATGACCACGCACGGGATTAAACGCCTGCCGGTGATGCGCGGTCCAAATGTCGTCGGAATCGTCAGCCGGGCCGATATCGTCAGCGCCATCGCGCTGGGTAAGCACGTGGCCATCCATACACCGGTTTACGATCTTTGATCGACATCTCTGTATTACTTCATAGTGTTCCTTCAGCCCAAAAATAATTCCAGCACGAGTTCGATCGTTTCGCCGCTCTGAACAAACAGACCGCCGTTCCTCCTCAAATTCGCGTTCTTAAGAAACTTTTCGACTGATTTCTTGCGGACCGGAAAGTTTCCACCGCAGCGCGCGCCGGTTTTCGGCGCTATCCGTGGCATCTCTTTTGCGCAATAGATTCTCATATCCTGCTGATAAAATTATCCGGAACACACCAGAGGAGGATGACTGATGGCGCAAAAAATTTCTACGTTCGACGATTGGACAGATTACTTCAGCAAGTGGCAGAAGGATATTGGCTTCGACGCATCACAAATTAAAGATTACAAGTTCGACGCATTCTATGCAGATCCGCCACATGGCGAAATTGAATTCGGCGAATTCAAAGGCAGGAAAAAATGGGAAAAGCTTCTCGATGTCCCCACTCAGGAGATGCGAGATGCGTTGATGCATCTGATCGTTTACCAAGGCGACACCGAGTTTGCCTCGACAGAGCAGCAGAGAAACCTATTGGAAAGTGCGCCGAGCGAGTACGATCTCCAATGCTTGTTGCGTGTCATGCGCGAAGAACAGCGCCATGGCTGGCAGATGTGCCATGTTTTGGTCAAGAACTTCGGCGACTCCGGCAAACTGGAGGCTCGGAAACTTCTCGAACGCCGAGCTTATCAGGGAACTCGCCTGCTAGGAGCTTTCAATCAACCGATGGAGCACTTCCTCGAATTCTTCGTCTATACCTGTTTTATCGATCGCGACGGCAAGTATCAGCTGACAATGCTGCAGCATTCCGGATTCGCGCCGCTGGCCCGGAGCATGGGACCGATGTTGAAAGAAGAAGCTTTCCATCTTTTCACGGGACAAACCGGACTCTCCAGAGTTCTCAGAGCTGGCAAAGTGCCCATCGACATCGTCCAAAAATATCTCAACAAGTGGCTATCCACCGGACAGGATTTGTTGGGCAAAGATCGATCCAGTTCGGCCAATCGGTTTTATCGCTGGGGCTTCAAGGGCCGCTTTGATGAAGATAGCGTCCTGGGAGCTCCCAAAGATCTCGACTGCATCAATGAGGAATCGAGAGCGCACTACTACAAGGAATGCTCGGACATCATCGACATACTGAATCAACAAATTGCCGCCGGTCAGCCGAGGCTGCGCGCTCCCGATCCAAAGTTCAACCGCCAGATCGGTCAATTCGCCGCGAAAACTTACAGCGTCGCCGGCGATCTATTATCGGCCGCGGAATACCAAGACCACATTAATCGGGTATTGCCTCAACCCGACGACTTGGAACGCCTGCGAGCCTGCACTAAGGACGGCGACTGGGTAAGCGGCGAGACGGTCCATTAAAGGCGAGATAAGATTGGAAGATTGCACTGCTGGAGTACTGGTGAAATCGATCATTCCAGTACTCCGGCGCATCGTTCTGAGCCACAGCGCTCCCGATTAAAGTTGACGATTCCCCCGTTCAAGCCCTTGCCTGGGAAGGCTGCGAGTATCCTTACCCAGGTAGGGCATGTTGGATTAGCGTCACCGCGGGTTAGCTTGAAACAGCCCTTTTTGTTCCAGCCTTCGTACGGTTCGATCGTCAATAAGATCTTCAGCGCGCAGGGCGCGAATTTTTTCATTGTTCGCGCCTAAGAGTCTGATGGTGTTTCGAATACCGTCCGCGGTCGGGTAGATCTTCCGCTCATAGAGCGTCTTGATGATTTCATAACCATCGGCGGTGTCCTCGGGCTTCGGCAGGCGGAGGCCCTTGGCCAAGCTGCGCATGACTGCTGACTTGTTCGCCGGGTCCTGTATGAAAGCGATGGCCTCGACGATGGCGGTTAGAATTTTTTCTACGACTTCGGGCTGCTGATTGACATAGCTGCGCCTGGCAAACACGGTCGTACCCTGGTACGGAATGCCCAATTCCGGTAGATCAGCGAGAACGCGGTAACCCTGACGTTTAAGCATGGCTGCGGATGAATACGCCGACAGCTGGGTTGCTTGGATAACTCCCGTGGTCATCGCCTGAGCGCGTACCGCGTCGTTGCCGATCACCCGGATGGTGATGTTGTCGCGCTTAACATCGAGCCCCCAGTGCTCGAGCGCCAGCATCGTGAATACCCAATTACCACCGCCGATGCTCGTCACTCCGATGGTTTTTCCCTTCAGCTCGGCGGGGGTTTTGATGTCGGGCGAGGAAACAATCGTTCCGGTTAACCGGTTTACCAGGCCGGCGATGAAAACCAGATCCAAGCCGCCGGCCGCCGCGCCGAGAATCGCGCCGGAGACCGAAGCGGTATTGATCTGCGAATCGCCGTGAGCGATCGACGCCAAAGCGACAGGCGCGCTGGATACATAAACCAAATCCACATCCAACCCGTGCTTGCGAAAAAAGCCCTGATCGCGTGCAACGAAGAGAGCGCCCTCACGCTCGCTCAATACGGCGTAACTGATCACGACCTTGGTCGGCGGCGCGGCACTGAAAGTCGTATTGATCGGCAAAGTGTAGAACAACCCTAGGGAGAGAAAGCATAGGAACAGTTTTCGCATAAAGATTCAGCTTTCAAGGCGAATTTGAAGGCGCTGCGGGCAGCGACCCACATCACCGGACAGCATCAGGAACGATGAGATCGAGTGGCTTGTCGTGCGCCTCGATCATTCGCGTTCGAGCTTGCGCGCGATTCGATCGTCGATGAGATCATCAGCTTTGAGCTTCGCAAACTTCGCGTCGGCCTTGCTCAGGACACGCAATGCATTCTGAATGCCCTCGCGGCTCGGCATAATCCGGCGGTCATAAAGAATTCGCATTCTCTCGTATAACTCCTCGCCGCCTTCATTGGGCGAAAGTCGCAACCACTTACGCAAGCTAGCCAGCACCGTCGGCTGGTTGTTCTTGTCCTGTATGAAGCGATTGGCTCTGATCAATGCTCTAAGAGTCTTCTCCACCGTCTCCGGAGAACTGTTAATCAAGCTACGCCGGGCAAGTAAACCGACCCCCTGATACGGGATATTCAATTTAGGTAATTCGGCCAGCACCCGGCCGCCGCTGCGTTGCACGATCTGGCTAAAGGCGTAACCCAATACCGCGCCCTCGACTAAACCCGCCGACATCGCCTGAGCTAATACCGACTGGTCACCGAGAACGCGCATCTGGATTTTGTCTCTCTCAGTGCTCAGGCCCCAATGATCCAGCGCCATTTGTGTGAACATCCAGATGCCGCCGCCGATGCTCTGCACGCCGATCGCTTTACCTTTGAGGTCCTCCGGACTGCGAATTTTTGCCGAAGTCACAAAATAACCATCGAGTTTATTGATCAGCCCGGCGACATACGCCAGATCCAATCCCGCCACCACAGCGCCGAGCGATGAGCCAGTAGCCGAAACGATATAAAACTGCGCCTCGTTGGCTGCCAAGGCTGAAATCGCCACCGGCCCGCTGCGCACTTGAACGATATCCGCGTCCAATCCCTGCTCAGCAAAGAAACCTTGGTCCTTGGCGACAAATAAGAGTCCGCTGCGTTCACTGAAGTCGGCGAAGATAATACTGACTTTCGCGGGGGTGCTAGCCGCCATTGCCGTTGAGCCCAAGGCTAGTACCAGTGACAGCAACAAAGTGGCTGCTAGCCTTGAATTATGAAACGAAAGGGCATCCACGCACTTCCTCCTTGAAAGTAGAAAGCAGTTCCTTGATCAAAACCATTTCAATAACTCGATCGAGCATAAAAATGCAATGCTTTGGACGGTTCAGCCGCTTTGTTGAACATGATGCTAAATAATCTGCCTGACTTATCTCCACTGAAGGAAAGTCATTGGGCGCCTCACCTGAACCAAGCTGCGTTGATCATGAGATCTACTTACCTCGTGCCATGAGATGTCAAACATGTACAATTCTTCTCTGTTGTGCACAAAAATCTCACATCCATCGACTAAATATTGGTCAGCGGCAAAGCCGCTGGAGCCGTTGTTCATAGGTAAAAGTGCGGGTGACGCAGATTCAATCCAGCGGAATAAACTTTGCTTTGATCTCCGTATTCAAACCCGCAACAACTTCGCCCAAAAATCTGCAGGAGGACAAATGACCAATGTAGCGATCAATGGATTCGGTCGGATCGGCCGTCTCGGACTGCGCGCGATGCTCGAGCGTCATAAAGAAGAGCTCAATGTCGTCGCCGTAAACGACATGGCCGACTTGCATACCAACGCTCACCTGTTTCGTTATGACTCGACCTATGGAATCTTTCCGGGAACTATCCAGATCGGCGAAGGCCAGCTCAAGATCGATGGATGGGATATCGCCGTGCTAAGTGAGAAAGATCCATCGCGGCTGCCTTGGCGCAAGCTGGGGGTGGACATTGTCATCGAATCCACGGGCCTCTTTACCAGTGGCAGTCAAGCGCGAGTTCATTTGGATGCGGGGGCAAAGAAAGTGATTATCACCGCACCCGCAACAGATGAAGACATCACCGTGGTCTTGGGGGTCAACGAGTCGGCCTACGATCCTGACAAACACCAAATCGTCTCGAATGCGTCCTGCACAACAAACTGTCTCGCTCCGCTGGCCAAAGTGTTACACGAGAACTTCGGCGTCCAGCGCGGTCTCATGACAACCACACACTCCTACACCAACGATCAGCGCATTCTCGATCTGATGCACAGCGATATGCGCCGCGCCCGGGCCGGCGCTGCCAACATCGTCCCGACGACTACCGGCGCGGCCAAGGCCATCGGACTTGTCCTGCCCGAGCTCAAAGGCAAACTTCACGGTCTCTCGCTTAGAGTGCCGACATCGAGTGTTTCCATTGTCGACCTAGTGGTCGACCTGAAAAGGCCGGCCTCGGCAGCAGCGATTAACGATTCGCTCAAGAGCTCTGCCGGTGGTGATCTCGACGGCATCCTGGCTTATTGCGATGAGCCGTTGGTTTCCAGCGACTTCCGCGGGAATCCGGCCTCTTCCATAGTAGATGGGTTATGTACTGTCATATTGGAAGAGAAAATGGCAAAAATTTTGGCGTGGTACGATAACGAATGGGGCTATAGCTGCCGGGTTGGGGATCTCGCAGCCTTCATGATCGAGCGCGAACTATAAAATCCGTCTTTGTTTGGCTAACTCTGATAACCGCGCCGTTGTGAAATTCTTACTCTGAGGCTTGTGCCAGATATTCCACCGGCAACGGTACTTCCTGCACCGAGCCATAGACGCTGCGCATACTGTAAGCCCGGGCACCAGGCTTTGCTCCGATCACTTGATGGATCTCCGTCCCTTTGTAGTGAATCCCGACCCAGTCTTCGATTGCCACTCCGGCAGAAATCTCGCCGTTGGCCAGAAGCCGGTGATAAGATGGCCGCCGCTGCGGTTCGCCGTCGTAATGCGGACAACAACTGCCGGGAACAAAACCGAGACAGCCAAGCGGACGCAGCCCATCTGAGAACGAGTCCGTCAGCCCTTGCTCAAACCAACAGATCGCTCCCGCGCTCACGCCCGTGAGAATAATTCCCGACTGCCATGCCTCTCGGAGCAATTCCGGCACGCCCCAATCGCGCCACAAGGCAATCATGCTCTCGGTATTGCCGCCACCGACATAGATCACATTTTGATTGAGCAGCAACGAGCGCAGATCCGGTGTCCTTTTGAACAACGACAACACCGAAGGACGGCATTGCAATTTCAAGAATGCCGCATAGAAACTCGCAACATAATGGTCCGGCTCGCCGCTGGCAGTTGGCATGAAGAGCACCCGCGGTTGGGCAACGCCGGTTTGCGCTAAGATGTAACGCTCGAGCGCAAGATTCTCCGGGTCCCGATAAAATCCACCGCCGCCAATGGGAATAATCTGTGGTGTTGGATTGGGCATGTGTCGGCTTCCGCCGTCGATCTTAGCGAAGCGATAAAAAGCCTGGCACGCTATCTTCTCAACTCGCCTCGAGCCTGCTCGGCAATTTTTTCGTAGCCTGCTTTGATCCGGTCGAGTTCCTCTTCTTCAATCTCTTCCAGATCCAACACTGCTTTGTGCGCACCGCGCGTCGCGCGGATGAGTTCGTCTAATTTCACTTGCATCGCCTCAGAATCACGATTTTGAGTACTTTGGATGAGGAAGACCATCAAAAAAGTGATGATCGTGGTTCCGGTATTGATCACTAGCTGCCAAGTATCGCTGAATCCGAACAGTGGATCCGTAACCGCCCATGCCGCCACAACCGAAACAGCGATTATGAATGTCAACGGTTTGCCGGTGATCCTTGCGGTTAATTTCACAAAGCGCGAGAACCAAGACTTCGATCTTGTTGGCCTCATGGCTCACTCCCAAACTTTCAATCCTCACAATCCATATCACATGCTGGTGCGATTGGGCGACAATTTACCCGAGCGCGAATTGCCAGTAGCGACAGTCCTGATGAAATTGATTCAGCCTGGACATTTTCGTCTTGCGGGAGTAAGGGGAATAAATCATCGGAGTCGGAAGGAATCCTATGACGACATTAATTACCGGGTTGGGCTTGGTTGGAACTTCCTATGCTCAACTCGCTCTCAAGCGCGGCGAAAGCATCGTTTTCTACGATATTGCGCCGAGGAAAGATTTCCTGGCGAATAAGCTGGGCACGGCTAACGTGACGGTTGTTCAGCGCGATGTTCGCGACTTGCCGGCGCTGATCGAGACGATCCTGAAAAATAAAGTCGATACCGTCATCCACACAGCTGGACTGATCGGCGGCAAAGTCGCGCAACCGATCTATACCGGCATGCAGATCAATGTGATGGGCACGATCAATGTCGCCGAAGCGGTACGTTTGACCGGGGTGAAGCGGCTGGTGCAGATCAGCACGTTCGGCATTTACGACCGGCGCGGCGGAGAGCCCGGTCCAATTGACGAAAGTTTCCACCGCGGCCCCGGGGAAGCCTATGGCAACTCCAAAGTCGCTAAGGAACTCATGGTAGAAGCGTATCAACGGCTGTATGGCTTTGAGCTGATCACGTTGCGGCTCGCCAATGTCTATGGGGTCGGCCACTTTGCCGGCGGCTCCGGTGGTGGTGAGATGGTGCAGAACATGCTCCAAACCGGAATTCGCGGCGGTGTGGTAAAGGTTGCGCAAGAGATGGCGCGCGACTTCGAATATGTTTACTACAAAGATCTGGGCCGAGCTCTTGATAAGGCAGCGACTACACCTCTGTCGATTCCGGTGACACTTAATATCGGCACAGGCGTAGTCATCAAGTTCGACGATTTGGTCGCCACGGCCGAGAAACTGCTGCCCAATCTGCAGGTAGAAATAATACCGGGTCAGAAACCTCGTTCCGCCAAGCAGCCAATGTTGATCACCAGAGCCAAACAATTCCTAGAGTGGGAGCCAGAGTATGATTTGGAACGCGGGTTCAAAGACTACATCGAGGAGCTCAAGGCGTTGAGCTGATAAAAGGCATCGCAGCTCCCGTAAAACCCGACTCCTCAGAGTTTGATCTCGCCCCGTTTACCGCTCTTGACGCTTTGGTAGCGCAGGTCATTGCCATCGGTTGTGATGATGATGGCGCCGTCTTCTTCGGTGCGGAGAATTTCCGCGCCGGCATCACGATAACGGTCCGCAAGCTCCTGCTTCTGAGCGCGCGCGTTTCTAGTGGTTCCTGAAATCACCGCTAGCCTGGGTTGCACCGCCGAAATGAATTCCGGTGTGCTCGCCGAAGCGCTGCCGTGACGCGGCACGTTCATAACCGCGCTGTTAATCCGGGCTGGTCTTTGCGACAGAACCTGCTCGTCGCGTTTGTCGATGTCTCCGGTGAAAAGCAAACGCGCTTTACCATAGTGCAGCTGTAGTACCACCGAAACGTCGTCGTTCCGATCGGCCGGCGGATAAAGAAAACACAGATTCACTCCCTCCATCGAACGACACGGTGCTTCGTTGGTCAAATTGACCCGCTGGACCTTGGACCGGTCGAGGATTTCATCCAACTCCTCGAATCGATGCGTTCGTCCCTTGGCGGCGCCCGACCAGAATTGCTCGGGCGTGAACTCTCTGACAATCGATGCCATTCCACCATAGTGATCGATGCGCGGGTGGCTGACTAAAAGATAATCGACTTTCAGTATCTTGCGAGAGCGGAGATAGGGACCGACAATCGCTTCGCCGGTATCGAACTCGCCGCTGGCTGTGCCGCCGGCGTCGATCAGCAAAGTTTTAGCCCCGGGAAACTCGACAACGACCGCATCTCCCTGGCCGACATTCAAATAAGTCACTCTGAGTTCTGGGCGCGCCCAGCGTTCGCGGGCCCAGTAGGCAACATCCGCAATCAATATCGACGCACTCAAACCGACGGCAATCACGGCGCGGCGGCTTTTCTTGAGCCAGAGTAGAGAAGCAATCAAAAAATACACGGCGCCAATCTCCCACCGATCCGGCGCGGGTACTGAGATATGAGCAAACGGAAGGCTAGCAAACCATTCCACTAGCCATCCGGATAGCCACAGAAGCCACTCTGTGATCGAGACTAAAGCAGTGACAGAATCCGGCCATGCCAAAGAGATAAAACTGATCGCAAGCCCCAGCGGCACGACGACAAAGCCAATCAACGGCACGACTATTGGGTTGGACACGAATCCGGCCAACGAGAGATGACCGAAATAGTGCGCGATCAATGGTCCGGTGCCGATGGTCGCTAGGAGCGGTACAGCCAAGTGCATTCCAATCGAGCGCAGCTTTGGTTTTATCCGGCTTCGTTCCTGAGGCAAGCGGTCTTTCTCGGGCGCGGCGACAGTCCTAAAAACCTGACGCATTCCCCAGGCGATCGAAAAGACTGCGAGAAACGAAAGCTGAAAGGAAATGTCGGCGATTACGCCGGGCCAAACCAACGCGATTAGCAACGCGGCAAACGTCAGACTGGTTAGAACCTCTTCCTCTCGATCCAGCAAGACAGCCAATTCATAAACTCCGATCATGATCGCCGAGCGCACCGTCGGCACCATGGCACCGGCCAGCGCGGTGTAGAAAATCACCGCAACAAACGAGCAAAAGGTCGCAATTTTGATCAAATTGCAACGCAACAGCAGATAAAGATTGAACGAACCGAGCCAGCGCACGAGCCAAAACACCACCAAACCGAGCATCGCCACATGCAGCCCGGAGATGGATAAGACGTGATTCACTCCCGCGGCCGTAAAGTCGGAGCGCGTCTTCTTTGAAATCTCTCCCATGTCTCCGACCACCAGCGCCTTCATCAGGGCGCCGGATTCGGGAGTAAAGTAGCTTTCAATGTAGCGACGGATTTTTCGACGCAGGCTTTCCACCGCGCCACGCAATCGATCCGGCGCGCGCTCCACCAACTCGATCTTTTCGTCGCTCGCTAAAAAACCGATGGCATAAATCTGTCGTCGCGATAAATACGTGGCGTAATTAAAACCACCAGGATTGCCACTGTCTTTGGGCACAGTTGGCCGAAACTGCGCGCGGATGCGATCGCCGTAGTGCCACTCACGGCGAAGCTGCCGGACGTTCAACAGCAGATCACCGGAGATCTCCTCGGCGCCCGTCGGGTGCCATATCCGTTCGGCGCGCAAATACCACCGGCTCCGGTTCGGCAGTCTTTCCGGTTCGTGCAGCAGTACCGCTTCTAGAAAAAAATCGTTGTTCTCGGTCATGACCGAGCGAAGGTGATTCGCCGGAAAAGTTGGAAACAAAAGCTGGTAATGACGGAAATAGCCCAAAGTAAACATCGATCCCGCTACCATCGCGAGCAGCGCCCGGGCTTGGTAGTTTCTCGTGATCGTACTGCGTTCGCTAGTTACATGGCGTCCAGCGATGAGCGTAGCGAGCCATCTCAGTTTAGCGAGCGGGTCGATTAGGAAGACCAAAGGAACCAACAATAACCACACCAGATGGGCGGAGAGAACGACAGGCGAGGCGGCGGCCAATTGACCCAGCAAAAGCGAGCCGGTCAGCGCAAACAGCCAAGTTGATGGGCGAATAGCTCTTGGAACCGTTGGCGCGATTTGCTCAGAAGATAGCGCCATGAACCCGCTCACTGCAGAGGCGGAGCCGGATGAAATAGTTGCCAGAGTTGCTGGGCGAGCTTCGGGTTCATGCCTGGAACCTGCATTAACTCATCCAGGCTCGCCTGTTCAACCCCCTTGACGCTGCCGAACGAGCGCAGCAAGGCGCGCCGGCGCGTCGCCCCGATACCGGGAATACGGTCCAAGGCTGAGGAGAGGGTTTGCTTTGAACGCAGTTTCTTGTGGTGCGTAATCGCGAAACGGTGCGCCTCATCGCGCACCCGCTGCAAGAGAAACAAGGCATTGGAATTACGTCTCAACGTCACCGGATTACTCTGTCCCGGCAGGAACACGCGCTCCTCCGATCGCTCGATCTCGGCGCTGCGTGGCGCAGATTGCACGCGCATTTTGGCCAGACCGACCACGTCGACTCCTTCGACTCCGACTTCGCGCATGGCCGCCAGCGCCATCGCCAATTGACCTTTGCCGCCGTCGACCACCACCAGGTTGGGCATCTCTTCCTCTCGCTTGCCGCGTGTAAACCGGCGTTTCAGAACTTCCAACATCATGCCGAAATCGTCGCCACCGCCGGAGGCGTCGATGGTGCGAATTCGATAATGACGGTAGTGCGCCTTGTCGGGTTCACCACCGATGAACGTAACCTGAGAGCCAACCGCATTTGCGCCGTGAATCATCGAGATGTCAAAGCACTCGATCCGCTGCGGGTAGCGCTTCAAGCGTAGCTGCGCCTGTAATTCTTGAAGCATCTTCTCGCGGGCTTTCTCCTGATCGTGACGTTCAGTAAAGCTCTGCCGAGCATTCTGCTGCGCCATTTCGACCAGCTTGCGCTTGTCACCCTTCTGCGGCACGTGAATGCTCACGTTCTTGCCTTTGCGCTCGCTCAGATACTCGGCCCGGGTATCCTGGTCTTCCAATTCCACGGGCAGCAAGATTTCGTCTGGCATGAAGCGTTGTCCCTGGTAGAACTGCGTCAGCAGCGAGCCCATGATTTCCTCATCAGAAAAATCCAAATCTTCCAATGCATAAGCTTGCGTCCCGGTCAGTTTCCCTTGGCGCACGAAGAGCACCTGAGCCTCGATGTAACCGCCTTCGCGGTAAAGGCCGAAAATATCCTGATCCGCGCCCCAATGAGAAACCATTCGCTGTTTTTCGAGAGTTTTTTCGACCGCCTGGATCTGATCGCGGATCTTAGCCGCCGATTCAAATTCCATTGCCTCGGCTTTGGCCGCCATGCGCTGCCGGAGTTCCGCCAGCAATTCGTGTTGCCGCCCTTCGATAAACAAGCTTGCCTGGCGGACCTGCTCGCGGTACTCCGCTGGATCAACTGCCAGGACGCACGGCGCTAAACAACGCTTGATTTCATATTGTAAGCAGGGCCGGCTGCGATTCTTAAAGTTATGATCCGTGCAGTTACGCAAAAGAAAATGCTTCTCGATGATGTCTACAGTTTCACGCGCAGCGACCGCGGACGAGAACGGACCGAAGTAGCGGCTGCCATCCTTGACGATCTTGCGGGTGGTGAAAATACGCGGCCATACGTCCCGGGTGGTAACCTTAATGCTCAAATAGCTCTTGTCGTCCTTGAGACGAATGTTGTAACGCGGTTTGTATTGCTTGATCAGATTGTTTTCAAGGATCAGAGCTTCCTTGTCATTGCTAGTGACCAGAGTCTCGAGATCTCCGACCCGCCTGAGTAGGAATTCAATCTGTGAACGTCCATCGCTGCGATTGAAGTACGATCTCACCCGCGCGCGCAAGTCCTTGGCTTTGCCGACATAGATCACCTTTCCTGCCATGTCGCGCATCAGATAGACTCCCGGACGAGACGGAAGGTTGGTCACTTTTTCATCCACGGAAAGCATCGATCTCAGTATATCAGTTGGTCCCGCTGCCGGGCGACAACTGCGCCCAACGCGGTCATTTAGCTCGATCCGTCAAGGTCTTCATCGCCGGCGTTGCTTTGCAGCAGAACTTGATGCAGCTGGAAATTCTAACCGGTGCGGATAATTGAACGACGCGGCGTTACCGGCAGACCGCGCACGCGCCGTCGTTTGGCGCGCGTTTAGAAATCGCCGGGATTGCCTCTAAAACTCCTGGGCGGCTGATAGCCCGCCCTCGCGCAGCTGCAGCTCGCGGACTTCAAGCTCGCGGATTTGATCACGCAACTCCGCCGCCCTTTCGAACTCGAGCTTGCCGGATGCCTGCTTCATTTCCTTTTTGAGTTGCTTGATCTTCCGGGTGAGATCGGCGGGAGCATAGCGTGTGGCGCCATCAGCGGCGAGCGGGATTTCGACATAATCGGCCTCATAAATCTTCACCAGCGGCGCACTGAGGGCCTTTATGATCGTCTGCGGGGTGATGCCGTTTTCGCTATTAAATGTTGTCTGTAAACTGCGCCGCCGGTTGGTCTCATCGATGGCCCGCTTCATCGAATCCGTCATAGAATCCGCGTAAAGAATGACTTTGCCATGGACGTTGCGGGCGGCCCTCCCGATGGTCTGGATGAGCGAGCGTTCGGAGCGCAGAAATCCTTCCTTATCGGCATCGAGGATGGCGACCAGTGAGACTTCCGGCAGATCGAGTCCTTCGCGCAAAAGGTTTATCCCGACCAGCACATCAAAAACTCCCATGCGCAATTGCCGGATGATCTCGACACGTTCGATCGTTTCAATGTCGGAATGGAGATAGCGCACTTTAACGCCGAGATCTTGATAGTAGTCGGTCAAATCTTCAGCCATGCGCTTGGTCAAGGTCGTGACGAGAACCCGTTCCTTGCGCTCCACTCGTTTGCGGACTTCCGCCAGGAGATCGTCAACCTGGTTACGGGCCGGTCTGACGGTCACCTCCGGATCGATCAATCCGGTGGGGCGGATCACCTGTTCGACAACGACGCCATCGGCCTTTTCCATCTCGAAGTTCGACGGCGTAGCCGAGACATAAATAACCTGATTCAGACAGGCTTCGAACTCGCCGAAATTCAACGGCCGGTTATCCAAAGCCGAAGGCAGGCGGAAGCCGTATTCGACCAGAGTCTCTTTGCGCGATCGGTCGCCGCGATACATACCACCGACCTGGGGCACGGTTACGTGACTCTCGTCAATCACCAGCAGAAAATCGTCGGGAAAATAGCTGAGCAATGTCGGCGGCGGTTCGCCCGGCTTGCGTCCGGTGAGATGACGCGAGTAATTTTCAATGCCCGGACAGAAACCCATTTCCTCCAGCAGCTCGAGATCGTACAACGTGCGCTGTTCCAGTCGCTGAGCCTCGAGCAATTTGTTTTGATCGCGTAACTCCTTCAAACGCTCTCTGAGCTCCACACGGATATCGCGTGTCGCCTGTTTCATGCGGCTTTCCGTGGTCGCATAGTGGCTCGCCGGATACACCATCGCCTTATCCACCCGACGCTGCACTTTGCCGCGCAGCGGATCGATTTCATAGATGCCTTCGACGATGTCGTCGAAGAACTCGATGCGTAGCGCCGACTTGTCTTCATAAGCGGGGAATACTTCAACACAGTCGCCGCGCACCCGGAAAGTCCCTCGATGAAAATCAAAATCGCTGCGCTGGTATTGAATGTCGACGAGCTTGCGCAGCATTTGATCGCGCTCTACTCTGGCGCCTTCTTCGAGGTAAACCATCAACTCGAAGTAGGCCTCCGGCGAACCCAAACCATAGATGCATGAAACACTGGCAACAATCAGCGTGTCGCGGCGCTCGAGCAAAGCCTTGGTCGCCGAGTGCCGCAACTTGTCGATCTCGTCGTTGATAGCGGAGTCCTTCTCTATGAAGGTATCCGTCGAAGGCACATACGCCTCCGGCTGGTAGTAGTCGTAGTAGCTGACGAAATAACGGACTGCGTTTTCGGGGAATAATTCTTTGAATTCATTGTAGAGCTGGGCGGCAAGTGTCTTGTTCGGCGCTAACACCAGAGTGGGCTTATTGGCCTTTTCAATGACATTGGCGATGGTAAAAGTTTTCCCTGATCCGGTGACTCCTAGTAAAACCTGGTGCCTTTTCCCCTGCTCAATGCCCGAATAAAGCTTCTCGATGGCGTCGGGTTGATCGCCCTGCGCACTAAAGCCGGAAATGATTCGGAACTGTCCTGGTTGCCTGTCCCCTAGCATCGACAACAAAATACCAATTACATCAGACCGCTGCTAGCGTCCTTGGATTCCATGAGCGCCGTAGAGTTTGTCGATATAGCCGCTTTTGTCGATCTCGCTGAGGACGCGCGCATCGATGAAATCGGCAGGTCGATACTGGGCAAACTTGGGTTGCCCTTCCGCCAGATGATCGAGCACTGCCTGAACGGCGCTTTCCACCGGCTTAGGGCTTGGCCGGCATCTTCGCGGCGCTGCTACTCGGGCAATTGCGAGCGATCGGCAAAGGCGTTTATCTGTTTAAGACCCGCAAGGAAGATACTGTGCGCATTCTCGGTAAGTTCCTCGGCACCGGTGATCGCAAGGCGCTGGAAGAATCGTGGGAATTTGCCGCGATTTTTTGAACCAGCGAGCGCCGCGTCGAGAGAATGGTTGCCGCTACCCTGCCGGTTTGCAGAGCTCGCCACATGACATCATTGGTACCGAGAGCCACCATCGTCACGTCCTTGTCAGCGTCCAAACCCAGCCAAAGCGCAGGCTTTTTTCGCCAGCGCCCTAGCGATTTACATCTGGGGAGTTGTAGTGAATGCGCGGTGCCCAAATTAGCAAAAGTGCAGGAGGTCCAAAATCTAGCCGCGCGGGCCGCGCCAATGTTTTTCAAAGCTGTTCCCATTGACGGTAACTAATCGGCCCGGCTGCTGGAACATGACTTTGGCGATGGAGGGTGAAATCGGTTTGCCAAACAGGCAATACTCATGTCCGTCCTGGCGACGCGCATTGGCCCAAGCGGCGAATTCATCGGGGCTCGGCGGATGCCCGATATCGGCC
>JAICEJ010000058.1 GCA_025924215.1 Candidatus Binatia bacterium | reverse complement strand
TCAGCTCCGGATATCGTTCCACCACCACGAGCAATCGGGATAAAGCACTGGAGAGCTGGCTTTGCGCCTGCTCAAACTTTTTAAATGCTTCAGGAGTGTTGAGCGATTCCGGATCGATCTTGGTTGCCGTTGCGTTACTGCGGGCTTCGATCACCTGTGTCAGGGTTTCCTGTTCAAACTTCGCCGCTCCTTTAACCGTCGCGACTAAGTTAGGCACGAGATCGGCACGGCGTTGGTACTGATTCTGAACTTCTCCCCAGGCGCCTTTCACTTCTTCATCCAGGCTCTGGAGAGTGTTATAACCGCACCCGGTCGCGGTTAGTATGAGAACGACCATATACGGGCGAAGAAAGTACCAACCTGGTGTATGAATGCGCATTGAGGTCCTTTCATGAGTCAGAAATCTAGATTTCACAATGGCAAACGGCAGGAGGGGCATCAAGAGGATGGCGGACCGGAGTAGAAGAATGTAAAAAAGGGCCCCTCGTCAGAGGGGCCCTTAAGTGCGCGAACAAGCTACCTAGAGGTTTGGATCTAGATCTCCTGCGCACCCACTTTGGGGCGCCACTTGTCGAAGCGGCGCTCGATCCGGGTAAGTACCTCCATACCGATCATACCGGTCAAGGCGAAGATCAGCACACCGACGAAGACCTTATCGGTCTGGAAAGTAGCGCCGGCTACGGTGATCATGAAACCAATGCCTGCGGTAGCCGCATAAAGCTCGCCGACCATAACCCCGACAATGGCCCGACCCAGGCCAAGTCGCATGCCGGTAAGTATAAAAGGGATTGTCGAAGGCAGCACCACCGTCTTGAAGAGCAGCCACTCCGATGCGCCAAAGCTCCGCGCCGCAGTGAGAAGGTTGTACGGCGTGGTTTTGACTCCATCGCGGGTGTTGATCAAGATCGGGAAAACGGCTCCGAGAAAGATGATGCCGACCTTCGAAAGTATGCCGATGCCTAACCAGATAATCACCAGAGGCAAAAGCGCCACGCGGGGGGTCGCGTTCATGGCGTTGATGAAAGGGTCGAAGATGTAGCTCGCCCTCTTATACCAGCCGACCATGATACCAAATGGGACGGCGACCAGAGCTGAGAGAAGATATCCCCAGAAGAGCTCGATACCGCTGACATAGAGATCGTTGTATATCTCGCCAGAGGAAAACATGTCGATAGCAGCCTTGAAGATCAGCGAAGGCGCGCTCATGAACATGGGATTGATCAATTGAAAAACATTTCCAACCAGTTCCCAGGCGAGTAAGAAGGTCACCACACCTGCTGTGCCAAGGATTTTCTGCTCATTATTTAAATAGAATTTGTAGAGTTTCGACGCTTCGGCAACCCTTACGTCAAGCAATAGTTCTTCAGCCGATTGATCAGCCATGGTTTCTATCCTTTCGCGTTTTATGGGTCACGTTTTCCTTTACTACTTCAGAGGCAGAGTCGGGTTTGTCAGTGTGGTTGGCGCCGATCAGGCTGTTGAGGACCTTCACGAAGGTTGGTCCGGCTGACTGAAGTTCTTCCAAGTGGTGCAGCGACAGCTTCTCCAGAAAATCTTCTCCATCGTGGGTTAGCTTGACTAACACCTGTCGCCGGTCGTTGGTCGAGCGCAATCGACACAAGAAGTTTCGCTCTACCAGCCGGTCTACGAGCTCGACCGTGCTGTGGTGCTGCAGCTGCATTCTTTCGGCTAGCACTCCGATTGTCGGACTTGCACCGTCCGGTAATCCCCTAATAGCCAAGAGCAACTGGTGTTGCTGCGGCTCGATACCCGCTTGGCGCGCGGCATTTTCGCTAAACCTGAGGAACTTACGTATTTGGTAACGTAGTTCCGCCATTGCTTTGAAGTCGGGCACAGGTCACCTTCATCAAACAATATCGTTTCACGATACTATCGTATTACGATGTATATTTAACTGTCGAGCCTTTGTCAACTAGGTCTTAAACTTTTTGGCACCCGCTGGCTCAGGGAGCTAAGAGAGGTGTCTTCGTGGCGCGATATCGTTGACTTTGGCCGGAATCTCCGTTAGAAAAACGATTCGGGAAAAACCATGAAATATGCAGTAATCAAAACGGGTGGGAAGCAGTACCGGGTCTCTGAAGGGGATCTCGTAAAGATCGAGAAGCTTACCGGCGAGGTCGGCGAAAAGATAATTCTGGCTGAAGTTTTGTTCATCGGTGGCAATGGCGAAGCGAAAATCGGCTCGCCATTGGTGGAGAACGCCTCTGTAACCGGCGAGATTGTCAGTCAGGCAAAAGCGAAGAAGGTACTGGTTTTTAAGAAGAAAAGACGTAAGAGCTACAGTCGTCAGCGAGGTCATCGTCAACATCAGACTACTCTCAAGATCACCGGAATTGGCGGTTAGAAAAATTAGGACCGGATATGGCACACAAAAAAGCTGGAGGGAGCTCCCGTAACGGGCGCGACAGTAAGGGGCAACGGCGCGGCGTAAAAGTATTTGGCGGTGAAACTGTGCGTGCGGGTAATATCATCATCCGCCAACTCGGGACGCGCATTCACCCCGGACGGAACGTGGGCATGGGTCGTGACTTCACTCTATTTGCGTTAATCGATGGCGTGGTGAACTTCGACCGGCTGGATCGATCGCGCAAACGAGTAAACGTGCTGCCTGCTTAGTAGGCATTCGCCTGCCTTGACTTTAAAGCCCCGAAAGGGGCTTTTTTTTTGCCGATCTAATCAGCGTGGCGCAGCGACTTGAGAATGGGTAAAGTATTCGAAAAACATACTTGATCCAGTAATCTATTCTATGCCTCTAATGTCGCCCCCGATCGGCACCTGGAGCTCACGTAGAATCAGGTCATGAAATTCATCGATGAGACAAAGATACGGGTCGTTGGCGGCGATGGCGGACGCGGTTGCGTCAGCTTTCATCGCGAGAAGTTCATTAGCCGCGGCGGACCCGACGGTGGCAATGGCGGAGCCGGTGGCGATGTAATCGCGGTTGCGGATGCACAGCTCACAACCTTGCTGGATCTCCGCTATCACAAAGAGTGCAAGGCCGGTCGCGGCCAGCACGGAATGGGCAGCGATTGTCATGGGCGTCGCGGCGAGGACTTCATCGTTAAAGTTCCGGTGGGAACGATCGTTCGCGACGCCAGGACCGGCGAGACTATCGGCGATCTGGATAAGACCGGCGACCGTATTGTGCTTGCCGCCGGCGGGCGAGGCGGCAAAGGCAATGCGCACTTCGTTTCATCGACCAACCGTAGCCCGAAGTTTGCTCAGCCCGGTGAACCTGGTGAAGATCGTGAGTTGGAGATTGAATTGCGTCTATTGGCCGACGTTGGAATTATCGGCGTACCCAACGCCGGTAAGTCGACTTTGATTTCGGTTATTTCCGCAGTGCGGCCGAAAATTGCCGACTACCCGTTTACGACCCTGGTCCCTAATCTTGGAGTAGTCAGCTACGATGACGGAAAGAGCTTCGTGGTAGCCGATATTCCAGGTTTGATTGAAGGCGCGCACCAGGGACATGGCTTGGGAGACAAATTTTTGAGACATGTAACACGCACGAGTGTGCTAATTCATCTGCTCGACGCTTCGAGGATCGATCCGAAGAATCCGCTGGCTGACTGGTCCACCATCAATCGGGAACTGGCGCTTTTCGATGAGGAGTTGGGCACAAAGCCGCAAATCGTCGTTGCAAACAAGATAGATATTCCCGAGGCAAGGGAGAACGCAATGGTTCTCGAAAAAAACTTGCCGGATTCTTATCCGCCACTGCATTTGATCTCCGCGGTGACCGGTGAGGGGGTTAGGGCGCTGGTGCAAAAGGTTGGCATGCAGCTGGAGCGAGCTAAGCGGGTTAAGGAAGAAGAAGTCGGTGACGCAGCGGGATTATAAGAAAGCAATTTTGCGCCGGGCGCGCCGGGTTGTAATCAAGATCGGCAGCCAGATCCTTTCTTCCTCAACCGGCATAGAGGAACCGCGGCTTGAGGCCCTGGTATTTGACCTGGCGGCGCTGCACGATCAAGGCAAAGAAATCGTCGTGGTCAGTTCCGGCGCGGTGGCAGCCGGCATGACTCGACTCGGTCGTAGAGAGCGGCCGCAGAGCATTCCCGAAAAACAGGCGCTTGCGGCTGTCGGCCAAATCAGATTGATGGCGCTATACGAGCGCGCCTTTGCCAAGTTCAACAAGAACGTCGCGCAGGTTCTGCTCACCCACGAAGATCTCGCCAACCGCCAACGTTATCTTAACGCCAAACATACCTTTCAGATGTTGCTGGCATCGTCGATCATCTCGATCGTCAATGAAAACGATACCGTTGCCATCGAGGAAATGAAGTTTGGCGACAATGACCATCTCTCGGCGCTGGTGGCGACTCTGCTGGAAGCCGATCTGTTGCTGATTTTAAGCGATGTCGCAGGCGTCTACGACCGCGATCCGCGGCTAGACTCTAATGCGGTTATCGTTCCGCTGATTCAAGACATCAAAGAAACTAGATTAAAAGTGATCGGCTCTAGTCGAAGCGTCTTTGGTACCGGCGGCATGGCGACCAAAATCGCCGCCGCCGAAGAGGCAGCCGCCGCCGGCATCCCCACGGTGATAACCAGCGGGTTAATGGCGGGTACGATTCCGCGCGTGTTCGACCCCAAAGAAGAAATCGGAACCATAATACTTCCGGATACTAACCGGTTGACCAATCGCAAACACTGGATCGCTTTCAACCTTAAGCCCGCAGGTGAGGTGGTCGTGGATTCGGGAGCTCACGAAGCTCTGGTGCGAAAGAAAACCAGTCTGCTGCCTTCCGGAGTGAGAGAGGTGCGCGGCTCTTTTGGCGTGGGTGAGTGCGTACGCTGCTTGGATGTGGATGGGCGGGAGTTTGCCCGCGGTTTGATCAACTACAGCGCGCTGGAGTTGAATCAAATCAAAGGATTGCATACAAGCAGGATTGAACAAGCTCTCGGCTACAAGCCATTCGACGAGATTATCCACCGCGACGATTTGGTGTTGCTGTGAACATAGACAAATTGGCGAACGCATCATTCACCGAACAAGCGATTCAGCTGGGCAAGCAAGCCAAGGCTGCGGCGCGCCGCCTTGCGGTGCTTTCTTCCGAGGATAAAAATCAGGCCCTGCAACTGATGGCCGACCGTCTCGAGGCTCAAAGCGCATTTTTAATTGATGAGAATCAGCATGATCTAAATGCTGCAAAGAAAGCAAAGATCACCGGCGCGGTTCTGGATCGAATTGCGCTGACTTCGAGCCGCGTACAATCGATGGCCAAAGGTCTGCGCGAGATTGCGGCGTTGCCGGATCCGGTGCGCGAAATAGTTAAGATGTCGCGCCGCCCCAACGGCTTGCAAGTTGGAAGGATGCGCATTCCTTTGGGCGTCATCGGGATCATCTATGAGGCCCGCCCCAACGTAACCGCCGACGCAGCGGCGCTGTGTTTGAAGTCCGGCAACGCGGTTATCCTGAGAGGCGGAAGCGAGGCGCACCATTCAAACCAGGCAATTGGCAAGGTGCTGCAAGCCGCATGCGCCGAAACGACGGTGCCGCAACATGCGATCCAGGTTGTCCAGTCGACAGATCGTGCGTTGGTTCACGAGATGCTGCAATTGGAATCTTACATCGATCTGATTATCCCGCGTGGTGGCGAGGAACTGATTCGCGCGGTTGTGGGCAACTCCAAGGTGCCGGTCATCAAACATTACAAAGGCGTTTGTCACGTCTATGTTGATGTCGATGCCGAGCTCGATATGGCCGAACGGATTTGCCTGAACGCCAAGATTCAAAGGCCGTCAGTTTGTAACGCCATGGAGACCCTACTGGTGCACGAAGCAATCGCGTCAGAGTTTCTGCCGCCGCTTGTCGCCAAATACCGGGACGCGGGGGTAGAGATTCGTGGCTGTGACAAAACCTGTGCGCTGGTTCCCGGCATCAAAAAGGCTAACGAGGAGGATTGGACAACCGAGTACCTCGATCTAATTCTTGCAGTCCGAGTGGTCAAAGACATCGACCAGGCGATTGCTCATATCGAACAGTACGGCTCGGAACACACCGAATCCATTATTACGACGGATTATCGAAGATCCAAAGAGTTTATCGAGCGGGTCAACTCTTCGGCCGTGATGGTCAATGCTTCGACGCGCTTCAATGATGGCGGAGAGCTTGGACTCGGCGCCGAGATTGGCATCAGTACAAGCAAGATTCATGCGTTCGGTCCGATGGGTTTAGAGGAACTGACGACAACCAAGTTTATTGTATTCGGCGATGGGCAAATTCGCGAATGAAAATTACCCACTTGCCTAGTTCCGCGCTCAACGGATTCTTGGAAGTCAGCCACCGATACGCCTTCGGTTGCCAAATCCTTGCGCGGTTTGTAAAGAGCATTCCTTCGGTTGGTTCCCGGAAAGGCGATATCGAATTTCCATGAGGATCGGCCTCTTTGGCGGCACCTTTGATCCGATCCATTGGGGCCATCTGCGCAGCGCGGAGGAGGTCAGAGAAGCCTTTGATCTCGACCGCGTCTATTTTATTCCTGCTTCGATTCCACCGCACAAGAGAGGGCAAACCCGGACTCCGGCCCGCGATCGGCTCGAAATGGTTCGTTTGGGAGTGGCCAAAAATCCTCGCTTCACGGTTTCGACCGTCGAGATTGCAAGACCGGGTGTTTCGTACTCGATCGACACGATTCGTCATTTTGCGGAAAATCAATGCAAGGGTGCCTCGCTCTATTTTATTATCGGTCTGGATGCATTTGCCGAGATCGGCACCTGGAAGAATTTCGCGCAGATTTTTCCTCTCTGTAATTTCATTGTAACGTCGCGACCTGGCAACGGTTATGCCAGTCCATTACGGGGAACTTCCATTGCCGTGCGCAGGCTGTTTTGTTATGATTTTAAGAAAAAGATCTACACTCATAGGTGTGGTACGTCGCTGCATTTTTTAAAACTTACTGACTTTGCCGTTTCAGCATCGGATATTCGAGAACGGGTACGGCGCGGCAAATCGATCCGCTATCTGATGCCTTCCAGTGTCGAGGCTTACATCAAAAATCACGGGCTCTACAAAAGAAAAAAATGAACAAACCGGCCGAAAAAAGCGCCATTGAAAGAGCCCTGACGCTGGTTGGTGCGGCATTGGATAAGAAGGCATCGCAACTTGTCCTGTTGGAGGTCCGAGACTTCACTTCGATCGCCGATTATTTCATTATTTGTTCAGGCCGATCCGACAGGCAGGTCCAAAGCATTGCCCAGGGAATTCAAGAGGCCGCGCGTGAAGCGGAGATCGCCGTTATTTCGATCGAGGGTACAAGCCGAGGCCATTGGGTGTTAATGGATTTCGCCGACGTAATCGTTCATGTTTTCTATCAGCCTGTACGCGAGTTCTATGACCTGGACGGACTCTGGGCCGACGCGCCGAAGGTTCCGTTGCCCGAGCCTTACTCAACTCTGGTTCAGCAATTTCAAATCGCTGCCGAGCAGCATCCGTAACTCTTCCAAGTTCGCCCTGCATGCAGTCGCGATCACGAGCAGTAGCAGGTTAGAATGAAAGGAAACATTGTGGCGACCAATCAGCCCGTTATTCTCGTCGTGCTGGACGGCTTTGGCATTAATCCAAAGAAAGAAGGAAACGCGATCGCCAACGCGTCCATGCCCAATATGGACTCGTTGCTACGCCACTATCCAAACTCGAGCTTGTCAATGTCCGGTTTAGACGTGGGGCTTCCCGACGGCCAGATGGGCAACTCCGAAGTGGGCCACATGATTCTGGGCGCGGGCCGGATCGTTTATCAGGACCTTACGCTTATTCACAAGGACATCGACGAAGGCAATTTCGGCAAGAATCCGATCATTTTGAATGCCTTGAGAACGACCAAAGCCGGTGCTGGCCGGCTCCACCTGATGGGGCTTCTCGGCGACGGCGGCGTTCACAGCCACCAGCGCCATATGGAAGCGTTAATCGAGATGGCCCAACGGGAAAAGGTCGCACCCGTGTATCTGCATCTGTTTCTTGACGGACGCGACACGCCGCCCAACAGCGCCGAGCAGTTCATTCTTGATCTGAATGAGAAGTTGAAAGCATGGCCGGATGTTGAGATCGCCACCCTCATCGGCCGTTATTACGCGATGGATCGGGATAAACGTTGGGACCGAGTAGAAAAGGCTTATCTCTGTCTTACCGAAGGCGCCGGCAAGCTCGCGGATTCGCCGCTGGAAGCTATTCGTAACAGCTACAAAGAGGGCGTGACCGATGAATTCGTTCTACCCACGGTGATCCGGAGCGTGGTTCCCGAAGGACTCATCAGAGATGGCGACGGCGTCATATTTTTCAATTTCCGCGCCGATCGCGCACGTGAGGTCACCCGGGCGCTGATCGATGCTGACTTCAAGGAATTCCCCCGCACGCGATGTCTGAAACTCGCGACTTACACAACTATGACCCAATACGACGAGACGTTCAGGGCGCCGGTAGCCTATCCACCCCGGGAATTGCGAAAGATTCTCGGCGAGGTTGCCAGCCAGCACGGGCTCAAGCAGCTACGGATCGCCGAAACAGAGAAATACGCCCACGTGACGTACTTCTTCAATGGCGGCGAAGAAAAAGAATTCCCCGGCGAACAACGCATTCTGATTCCCTCGCCGAAAGATGTCCCGACGTATGAGTTTAAACCCGAAATGAGTGCCCGTCAGGTTACTGAGGCTCTGGTGAAGAAGTTTACCGAGGAACATATCAACCTAGTGATTGCCAATTTTGCCAATGCCGATATGGTCGGACACACCGGTAATTTCGAGGCTTCGGTAAAAGCCTGCGAGGTCATCGACGAATGCCTCGGTAAAGTAGTAGACGCGGCGCTGAGCCAGAAGGGGAGAGTCGTTATCACCGCAGATCACGGCAACATCGAGCAGCTAATCGACTACGACACAGGGATGCCGCACACCGCCCACACGATCAACCGCGTGCCGGTTATCCTGGTCGATGAGGAACGCAGACGAAGCCGTCTCAGTGAAGGAACGGCGATCGATGTGGCGCCTACAGTGTTGCAGCTTCTTGAATTGCCCCAACCTTCAGAAATGACCGGTCACTCGCTGATCATTGATACTTAACAGGATTTCAATTACTGCTTTCACGACGGTCTTGCTTGATTGCGAGATCGTTTTGTAGAGTGGCGGGGTCATGAAACCTCAATGCCATCCATCTTTTGCCGAGCGCTTGGACTCGCTGGTGGATTGGCTTTATCCGCCGCGCTGCCGCGCGTGCAGCGAGTCGATCCAAGGGCGTGACCGCGAATACTTCTGTTCCACCTGTTGGCCGCAAATTCAGCTTGTTGCGCATCCGTTCTGTACGATTTGTGGCCGGCCATTTCCAGATTCGAGCGGAGATGATCATGTCTGCGGAGTTTGCCTTGCGCGCAATCCACAGTATGCCCGGGCCCATTCCTGGGCCTGCTATCCACGAGAAGAAGCGATAGATCATCCGCTCCGGCAAGTGATTCAAAAATTCAAGTATGGCCGCAGGGTCGCGCTGGGCAAGCCTTTGGGACGGCTGATGGCGCGCGGCTGTGAAGAATTTCTTCTAACATGCAAGACAGAAACGATTATTCCTGTGCCGCTGCACCCCAGGCGACTGCGCTGGCGCGGCTTCAATCAATCCGTGTTGCTGGCGCGCCAAATTGGTCGCGCCTACAATCTTCCGCTAGATTGCTTTGCGCTTTACCGTAAGATGGACACGCCGCCGCAAACGCAATTGCCGGAAGAAGAGCGAAGAAAAAACATGCGCGGCGCGTTTGCCCTGTCGGGAAAAACCGCAGTGAAGGGTAAATGCTTGCTGCTAGTCGATGACGTGTATACTTCAGGCGCCACGGTGAACGAGTGCAGCCGTGTGTTGAAACAGGGCGGGGCGCGCGCGGTTTTTGTGCTTACTCTCGCGCGCGCAGTGTATTGATAGTGAGACTGTTCCAGGGGTTCGAGACGTTCCATTCCTTGGGATACCAAGAACACGTTTCCTTGCTTTCGTACTTGAGCCATTGGAACCTTGCAACGATAGGAACCACTGGAACATCTTCAAATCTATATGGCTTCTGAAGATCAAACCAGATGGGACCGTCAACATTCGTCATCGGCTGGCGCCGATCAGCCATCGAATTATCTAAGGCAGATTCTCGAGAGTGATGCCTGGCACATCTCCCGCGGACTAGCTCTAGACGTCGCGGCGGGAAAAGGTAGTAATGCAATTTTCCTGGCCGAAATGGGCTTTAGGGTGGTTGGCATCGACATTTCTACAATCGCTCTTGAAGAGGCGCGTCGGCGCGCAGAGGAAAAGTCGATTGAGATAACATGGCACCAGGCGGACTTGGAGCAAATTGAATTCCCCACTGCCGCCTATGACCTGATTGTGAATTTCAACTATCTGCAGCGCTCATTGTTTCCTCAGATCCAAAGAGCGCTCAAGCCCCAGGGTCACGTCATTTTTGAAACCTACCTGATCGATCAACAGGCGATCGGCCATCCGAAAAATTCCGCCTACTTGTTGAATCACAACGAACTTTTGGATCACTTCCGTAGCTTCCGAGTTCTCTGCTATCGGGAAGGCAAATACACCGACAGCGCAGGGGTGGCATTTCGCGCCGGTATTTTCACGCAGAAGATTCGATAAGTCATATTTCGACGTCTCCAGATCCCGATCATGCGCATGCGCCGTGGAGCGGCTCTGCATTGCGGGTTCTGAATTCGCATCGTCTTGCATAAATATCTAATAATCTATATATTGTGATATCTATTCGAGCTGCCAAGTATGGATATTGTCCGAACTATCAAAGCATTGGGCGATCCGTTGCGCTTGCGCGTTCTCGCCGCGGTTTCTCAGGAAGAATTGACCGTCGGCGAAGTCCAAGAAATCGTCGGGTCGGTGCAGTCGTCCGTATCGCGCAATCTGGCGATCCTGCGCGAGGCGGGTTTCATCCAGGACCGTAAGGAAGGCACCAACGTTTATTTCTCAGCGCGCCGCGATATGCCGGCGACGGCCCAGGAACTATTCAAATCATTACGCGCGCGGATTAAAGATCTGCCGGAAGCCAAAGGCGATCGCGCTCGGCTTGAAAACTGCCGCCGCCGGAAGTTGAGCCGCTCGCGCGATTATTTCGAAACTGTGGCCGGCGATTGGGAGAGAATTCGTAAAAGCTATTTCGACGATCGGGTCGCCTCCCTGGCCATTGAAAAGCTGCTGCCGCGAAACCTGGTGTTGGCCGATGTCGGCTGCGGCACCGGTAGTCTCACGTTTGAACTGGCGCGATTTGCGAGAAAAGTCATCGGTGTCGATCTCTCGCAGGAGATGTTACGCCGCGCCGGCGAACTGACCAAGGAAAAAAAACTAGCGAACGTCGATTTGCGTCTTGGCGATGCGTTGAGGCTGCCGATTCCGACGCATAGCGTGGATGCGGCCTTCTGCGTCATGGTGCTCCACTTCCTGGCGGATCCACAGAAAGCCATTGCGGAGCTCTGCCGGATCGTGCGGCCAGGTGGATCAATTGTGCTGGTCGATTTGGTGCAACACAAGCAGGAATGGATGCGCCAGGAGATGGCGCATCGATGGCTTGGCTTTAATTACAAGACCATTGAAAATTTATTTCGTGCTGCGGGAGCGGAAGCGGTCGATTATGAACTCACCGGTTCGTATGCCGGTGAAAAGATGCTTCGTAATGGTAATCAGGCGGTGGAAATTTTCGTCGCCCGTGTAAGCTTGAAGAAGATATCAGTCCCAAGGAAGGCGAAGAGATGACGGAGACTGAAAGAACTTTGCGCGGACTGCTAACCCGGAGAATTCTGGTTCTGGACGGCGCCATGGGGACCATGATCCAGTCCCATAAGCTTGACGAAGCGGCATTTCGCGGACGCCGTTTCTCACACCATTGTCGCGATCTAAGAGGTTGTAATGACGTGCTCTGTCTTACTCAGAGCGATTTGATTGCCGAAATTCATTTGCAGTATTTGCAGGCCGGCGCTGACATCGTCGAAACCAATACCTTCAACTCGACTTCAATTTCCATGGCGGATTACAACCTGGAAGCCGATGTTTACGACATCAACGTCGCGGGCGCCCGGGCGGCTAAGAAGGCGGTCGAAGCGATGCTCACTAAGGATTCTTCCCGGCCGCGCTTTGTCGCGGGAGCCATCGGCCCGACCAATCGCACCTGTTCAATCTCGACGGATGTGCACAGCGCGGCGACGCGTGGGGTGACGTATGAGGAGTTGGTGCAAGCTTACTATGATCAAGCCCGCGGGCTGATCGACGGCGGCGCCGACATCCTGCTGGTGGAGACCATTTTCGATACCCTCAATGCTAAAGCCGCGTTCTTTGCCATCGCAACTTTGCTTGATGAGCGCCAGCTCGAGTTGCCGTTGATGGCCTCTGTCACTTTTATTCAGCCCGGCAGCAACCGCGGCGTCACGGGACAAACCGTCGAAGCTTTTTGGAACTCTATTTCCCACGTACCGCTGTTGAGCGTAGGCATGAACTGCGCTCTAGGGCCGAAAGAGATGCGACCGCTGATCGAAGAATTATCTCGGATTGCGCCCGTATACATCAGCAGCCATCCCAATGCCGGCCTACCCGATCCGCTGTTGCCGACGGGTTTTCCTGAGACTCCGCAGAGCCTTGCGCCGCAGTTGCGCGAATGGGCGGAGAACGGCTGGCTCAACATTGTCGGTGGTTGCTGCGGCACTACGCCGGATCACATCGAGAGTATCGCCGAAGCCGTGCACGGTCTGCCGCCGCGCGTCCCGCCCGCAGCCGAGCCGTATCTTCGCCTGAGCGGTCTGGAGAGCGTCACCGTCCGGCCAGAGTCCAACTTCGTCAATATCGGCGAACGGACCAACGTCACCGGATCGCCGGTGTTCGCCAAACTCGTTCTGGCCGGCGACTACGAGAAGGCCGTGAGCGTTGCGCGGCAGCAAGTGGAGGGCGGCGCGCAAATCATCGATGTGAATATGGACGAGGGCATGCTCGATTCCAAAGCGGCCATGGAGAAGTTTCTTCGGTTGATCGCCGGCGAGTCGGAGATCGCCCGAGTGCCAGTCATGGTCGACAGCTCCAAATGGGAGGTGATCGAGGCCGGACTGAAGTGTCTACAGGGCAAAGGCATTGTCAATTCTCTTAGCATGAAGGAAGGCGAAGAGAAGTTTATTGCGCAGGCCAAGCTGGTTCGTCGTTATGGTGCATCGGTCATCGTGATGGCCTTCGACGAGCGGGGGCAAGCCGATACCTATGAGCGTAAGATCGAGGTTTGCGCCCGGGCGTACAAAATTCTCACCGAGCAGGTGGGATTCCCGCCTCAGGACATTATTTTCGATCCGAACATCCTCACCGTCGGCACCGGCATTGAAGAACACAACAGCTATGCTGTCAATTTCATTGAAGCGACCCGATGGATCAAACAGTACCTGCCGCTGGCCAAGGTTAGCGGCGGGGTGAGCAATATTTCCTTCTCTTTCCGAGGCAATAATCCAGTCCGTGAAGCCATGCATTCGGCATTCTTGTATCACGCGATCAAGGCTGGAATGGATATGGGAATCGTCAACCCGGGCATGCTGGCGGTCTATGAAGAAATACCGAAGGACCTGCTCGAACTGGTGGAAGATGTCTTGCTCAATCGCCGCCCCGATGCCACTGAACGCTTGGTTAGTTTTGCCGAGACCTACAAACAGGCGGGCAAAACCGCGGTCAAAGATGATGGCTGGCGCGCCGGCAGCGTGGAAGAGCGTTTGTCGCATGCGTTGGTGAAAGGTCTCACCGACTTCATCGATCAGGATGTGGAAGAAGCGCGGCGCAAATACGACAAACCGTTATCGGTGATCGAGGGGCCGCTCATGGACGGCATGAACGTGGTCGGCGATCTGTTCGGGTCGGGCAAAATGTTTCTACCGCAAGTGGTAAAGAGCGCTCGGGTGATGAAGAAAGCCGTCGCCTATCTGACGCCGTTTCTGGAAGAAGAAAAAAAAGCGGCTAAAGAAGTCGAGAAACGAACCAAGCTGGTTTTCGCCACAGTCAAAGGCGATGTCCACGACATCGGTAAAAACATCGTAGGCGTTGTGCTCAACTGTAATAACTATGACGTCATCGATTTGGGCGTCATGGTTCCAGCCGATAAGATCATCGATACGGCGATAGAAGAAAAAGCTGACATCATCGGCCTGAGCGGCTTAATTACGCCGTCGCTAGACGAGATGGTTCACGTCGCCGCCGAGATGGATCGTCGGGGTCTCGCCATTCCGCTGCTGATCGGCGGAGCGACCACCAGCAAGCGACACACCGCAGTGAAGATCGCGCCGTCGTACAAGCATGAAACGATTCACGTGGTCGACGCCTCGCGCGCGGTGCCGGTGGTGGGTGCCTTGATTAGCCCCGAGACGCGACATTCTCTACGAGAAAAGAACCGTCTGGAGCAACAGGAAATCCGTACCCAATTCGAGAACCGCGTGGGCACGCAGTTGCTGACCTATGAAGAAGCGCGTCGACGCCGCCTCATGACCGAATGGGATAAACAGACTATTTCAGTGCCCGAATTTACCGGTGCACGCGCACTGAAAGATTTTTCTCTCCGAGAGCTGGTGCCGTTTATCGATTGGTCGCCGTTTTTTCATACCTGGGAAATGCGCGGCCGTTATCCTGATTTGTTGAAGGATCCGGTGCGCGGCCCGGCGGCGCAAGAGTTGTTCGAAAATGCGCAAGAATTGTTATCACAAATCGTCGACCAGAAGTTATTGACGGCGCACGCGGTCTACGGTTTTTATCCGGCCAACAGCGAAGGCGATGACATCGTGCTTTACACGGACACGAACCGGAAACGGGAGCTGAGGCGGCTTCACACACTGCGCCAGCAGAAGGAAAGCCAGCGCGGCAAGCCGCAGCTGGCGCTCGCCGACTTCATCGCGCCCCGTGAAAGCAACCGGCTCGATTACATCGGCGCCTTTGCCCTAACCGCGGGCCATGGAACCGAAGAACTGGTCGAACGTTTTGAGAAGGATCACGATCAATATAACTCGATCATGGCCAAGGCACTTGCGGATCGTTTGGCTGAGGCCTTTGCGGAATACCTGCATAAACGCGCGCGCGCGGATTGGGGCTTTGGCAGAGACGAAAAGTTGAGCACCCAGGATCTAGTTGCAGAAAAATATCGCGGCATCCGTCCGGCGCCCGGTTATCCGGCGCAACCGGATCACACCGAGAAACCGATCCTTTTCGACCTGCTCAAAGTAAGCGAGGCAACCGGCATTGCGCTGACCGAGAACTTTGCGATGTATCCCGCGGCCTCGGTGTGCGGCCTCTATTTCGCCCATCCGGAATCACACTATTTCGCCGTCAGCTCCGTCGGAAAAGATCAAGTGGAATCCTACGCGGCACGAAAAGGAATGAAAGTTCCGGAAGTGGAGCGTTGGCTTTCGCCGATTCTCGGCTACGAGCCGGCCAAACGCTAATCGAAGTTAGAAAGTTTTAGGCGGCTGAACTGAGAGTTTTGAAAAAAGGATGCTAGTTTACCACTTGAGTATCAAGATAAAGGGTTTCCGATTAGCAGAAGATTATCCCGATTGTGTAAGAGGCGTTGATGCTTATACGACTCAAGGTAGCTGTGTCGCCGCTCCGCAATCATTGCGTAACGGATATACCGCTTGAGAGTTGATCGCGTTAAGCCTCTTGATATGATGACGGTTTCACTCTGATCTCCGACATTAGTTTGTAGCTAGAATAGAAGGTGAGCGATCAATTCTTCGCTCCACTTTGATCGAGGGGCGTCCCGATATGCAACGAAGTGACACTCATGACCAACCGAGCCGATTGGCAGTATCCCAAGGCCACTTGGACTGATCGAGGCGGTCACGGCATCAGGAGACGATGAAGATCCGAAGTTGAATGCACTCTATGACGCCGCCATTCGGGATACCATCGCACGCTTCGAGGC
>JAICEJ010000057.1 GCA_025924215.1 Candidatus Binatia bacterium | reverse complement strand
GAGCGGCCGAGATTGTTTGCGAACTCTCCGCCATTCTCTCGAGCGAACTCCATCGCCTGATCTAACAGTTGACCCGGCGAAAACTTGCGTTCCAATGCGCCGAGCGTCCGGTCCATGTTCGCCCGGGTCTGATCGATTTCTCGTTCCAGGGTTGCCGGATCTTTTCGCGCATCATCTTTGAGTTTGCTTGTGTTATTTATGTCGCTCACGAGGCCCTCCTTTGAACCATCTCCTTGTCTTTGCGCAGCGCGTCCTGAGTCCGCTCAGGCTTGAAAGACAATGGATCTAACTTCTTCTTGCCGCTTTGGATCATCACAAAGCCAATGACCCCTACAACCACGGCGACGATAAGAGCTGCCAACCAAGGCTCCATCCTTTCGGCCAGCAGCAGGACAATTGCACCAAGCAGGACGAGAATAGCGGCGAAAACAATTGCGCCGCCAGCTACCAGGCTGATGGCTCCGGCTTTAGCTTCTGAAGCGGCTTCAGATACTTCTGCCTTTGCCAGTGCTATCTCTTTGCGAAACAGCGTTGACACTTCCCCCATGAGACGACTTAGCAGGCCGGCTGTCGAATCGGGTTCCCGGTCGACGCGAGCTGACTCAGTTGCCGGCGTAGCTTGAAATGGCGGTTGTTTTGCCATGATCAAACTCCTTTCTCCAGATCGTCAGCGAAAGACGGGCTGTCCGCTGTTGACGAGGGAGTTGTTGTCGTAGCTGATTCAGATATGACCGACGGCCGCGACTCAAAGGTAATCGGTTGCACGACCGATTGGCTCGAGCGGTTGAACTCAGATTCGTTGTACTCGCCGGCGCCGCTACGCTGGGTCGATGCCTTCAGAAACCTCGAAAGCGCTATGCCAACGGCTACACTCCCCATTAAGAAAAGCGTCGGATTGTTGCGCGCCAGTAGTTGGGTATCTTTGACCAGCTCGTCGAGATTCCGCTGCCTCAAGCTTTCAGCGAAATCCTTCATACTGCCTGCCAACTGACCTGCGTAATCAGCCAATGATTCTTGATTCTGACTTTTGAGTTCCTCGGAGACCCGGTCGACCACGCCGGCCAGCTTTTCAGTTTGGTCCGCCGCCGTCTGTTTACGCGCTTCGAATTGTTCCTGACCCTGCCGCTTCACATCCTGCGCCACTCCGGCAGCCTCACTCTTCGCCTTATTAATATTGATTGCGCCGCCGTCGCTTACACCCGCGGCGCTTTGGCTTGGTTGGTTCTCCATAGATAAACACTCCTTAAATTTTAAAATACTCGACCCTAAAAATCTGAGTTCTGAGATTAAGCGTTGACGCGGTGGGAATGCAGGTGGTCAACGCAATGGTTATGCCACGGCATAACTTACGCATTTAGCTAGAAGCAGATCGATCACTGTCGCAGGGCTGCGAATCATTGATCAATGCAAGGTGCGTGAGAGGGACGAATTCTGTGGGCGAAGGTTGGCACCCTGTGGAGATGAGACCGCGTTTGATGCAGATTATCGGCGCTTCAACTAGCGGCTACCGCTTTCCTGACCTTGATCCTTTTAAGCGCCGTTTCGAAGCTCGATTGAAATCGATCACACTGCCCTTTGCGGTCCGCGCGAGCTTATCAACTAACAGCTTTGCAAAACTCACTTCTTCTGCGGAGAGAGCGATGCCATCTATCTCAGCTATCTCTATAGAGGCCGAGTACGCATCTGAGCGCAGTGCTTTATGTGTTTTTGTCATGAGATCAGCTTAACAAGTCCCTCGACTGACGGGAATACACCTCTGCAAAAACCCGATCCGCCGCAGGCAATCGCGCCGATATATGTCGCAGTCGGACCGAACTGAAATCGTTTTTGTCTCGCACGCAATACGCGGCCGCCATTGGCTGCACGATTTTCTGGTATACGCTTTGTTCACCTTCAAGAAATTACCAACCTTGCACCTCTACCACCGAAAGGCATAGCAAAATCGGCGCTGCAGGCGCTCAAGGGTGAAAAGGCCACAGTTCTTGTCGACAAACTCGCCGAACGCCTCGCATTGAACGTACCGGCACGCGTTTGTATGAGACGCTGATTCAAAAAGCGCAGGCCATCAACACCGCCGACCGCAGCGCTACCATCCAAGAGTTGGAGCGGATCTGTCGCGAAGAGCTCAATCACTTTCATGTGCTGTGGGATTGCATCTAAAGGCTCGGCGCCGATCCGACGGTTGAAATTCCGTCCGCCGATGTCTCGGCGTTGGCATCCCAAGGAATCCCGAAAGTCTTGGCCGACACAAGGACGACTTTTGGGCAATGCCTAGAAGCAATTCTGATCGCCGAGTTGGTGGATAACGATGCCTGCGAGAGGTTGATTGCATTGGCGCAGGGATTCAATCAGACCGACATGGTCGATCAATTTCGCGCAGCCTTAAATTTTCGTCCGCCGTTGTCTCACCAAGGAAATCAACCGAGAGGCTGGTACGAGCTGAGACTATCCTCGACCAGAAGCATCACCCGGCCAGTATAAAGCTTATGGGGTCGAGCCTGCTCGTAAGTAGGCTCAACTCTGAACCTAGGCTGATTACAGTGCTGGCTAAATAATGGGCTGGCTAAATAGTAAGGTCTTCATTGTGCGTGGGATTTTGCCGTCGGAGCGCATTCTCATGTACTTCTTCCCATGAAAAGCGGCTCACCTTCTTCCCGCTCTGAGCATCTGCGCAACTGGCTCGTCGTCTAAGTTTTATCTCGTGTTTAGCGGCAACGGTGGGTTATACTAGTCCGGAATTTTTATCTTGGAGGAAAATAATTTGGACTTTGGATACCCCCGCCCTCAGCTCGAGAGACAGCAGTGGACCAGTTTAAACGGACCTTGGAGATTTTGCCTCGACGACGACCAGAAATTTAGGCATCCCTCGGAAATTCAACAATGGCCACTGACTATTCAGGTGCCGTTCCCTCCCGAATCAAAGAAAAGCGGAATCGGCGATCGTAATTTTCATCGCGTGTGCTGGTATCAGCGGGAATTTAATTTGGCGCCCGATAACGGGCGAACCATCCTGCACTTTGGCGCGGTGGACTATCACGCTCGGGTATGGGTAAACGGTCGAGAAGTTGCGACCCATGAGGGTGGTCATACTCCCTTCTCTGGGGATATTACTTCGGCGCTCAATCCGTCGGAAAAGCAAACTATCGCCGTTCAGGTGGAAGACGATCCGCTGGATCTAACCAAACCTCGTGGCAAGCAGGATTGGCATCTCGAACCCCGCTCGATTTGGTATCACCGCACAACAGGAATTTGGCAGACAGTTTGGCTGGAGCGGGTCTCGCCTACGTATATTGGAAAGATTCGCTGGACGCCGCACATGGTTGGCTTCGCGCTGGATTTCGAGGCTAGAATTTCCGGAGAACTGGTGCCGGATCTCAAAATCGAAGTCGAGTTGCGCCACAATGGCCGAGTGTTAGCCAGCGACTCTTACCAGGTGCTGGACGGCGAAGCCAATCGGCGAATTGTCTTGTCTGACCCCGGGATCGATGATTTTCGCAACGAAATTTTGTGGAGTCCCGAGCAACCCACATTACTTGACGCCGAGATTCGCCTGAGGCGCGGAGAGCAGGTCCTGGATCAATGCAAGTCGTATACTGCCTTACGCTCGGTTGAGATTGTGCGCGATCGATTCGTGCTGAACGGCAGACCCTATTTGCTTCGTCTGGTATTGGACCAGGGCTACTGGCCGGATACGATTCTAGCCGCGCCAAACGACGAAGCGTTACGCCACGATGTAGAGTTGGTCAAGCAGATGGGCTTCAATGGCGTCCGCAAGCACCAGAAGATCGAAAACCCGCGTTACCTCTACTGGGCTGACAGACTTGGGCTGCTTGTCTGGGAGGAAATGCCGGCTGCCTATCGGTTCACGCGAACCGCGATCAAACGCACCGTGCGCGAGTGGACCGAAGCGATCGAGCGCGACTACAGTCACCCGTGCGTGGTCGTCTGGGTGCCATTGAACGAATCATGGGGCGTGCCGGATTTGCCTTCGTCACCGGAGCAACGGCATGCGGTGGAAGCTTTGTACCATCTGACCAAGACACTTGACGGCACTCGTCCGGTGATCGGCAACGACGGATGGGAGAGTAGCGCCACGGATATGATCGGCATTCACGATTACGACGCCAATATTGAACACCTTCGCCTGCGTTACGGACCGGAGATTCCGGTTCAGCAGCTCTTCGACCGCCGGCGTCCAGCCGGGCGAATTCTCACTCTCGACGGCTATCCTCATCGCGGCCAGCCCATTGTCTTAACGGAGTTTGGCGGGATCGCTTACGATAAGTGCCGCGCGCCAGGAGTAAGAACGGCCTGGGGTTACTCCGTCGTCGAGGATGCGGAGGAGTTTGCGCGCCGTTATCGCGAGCTCTTGGATGTGGTGGCGCGCATGGCTCTCTTCAGTGGTTTTTGTTACACCCAGTTCACGGATACATTTCAGGAAGCCAACGGACTTCTCTGCGCCGACCGGACGCCAAAAATTCCGCTCCAGCAGATCAGGGAGGCGACGGAAACTTCGCGGAGCCACATAGCCCACGGAGTCTAGATGCATCGAGCGACTTTCACCAAGCCTGACGGCAGAGAGCTGATCCTTTACGGACGCAAAGCCCTGAGCGCCGCGAAAGTTGAAGCGCCGAGCCCGTTTCCGGATCCATTGCATGGCAATCCTCATTTGCGCTGGCATCCTTTGCTCAGCGAATGGATTACCTATGCCGCCTACCGGCAGGACCGGACGTTCTTGCCTCCGCCTGAGTACAATCCTCTGGCTGTGACCCTGGACCCGACGCATCCGACGGAGCTCCCCGCCGGAGACTGGGATGTTGCCGTGTTCGACAACCGCTTTCCTTCATTGACCCTACGATCAAAGCAGCCGCCTGAACTGATTGTCCCCAGCGCTCCCGCTTTTGGCAAATGTGAAGTGGTGGTATTTACGCAGGACGCGCGCTCAGCTCTAGGTGCGTTGCCGCTCGATCATTTAGAGCTGGTGCTGGAGGTTTGGGCGGACCGAACCGAGAAGTTGGGCGATGTTGCCGGCATCGACTACGTACTGCCGTTTGAGAATCGCGGCGCGGAGGTCGGCGTCACTCTGCATCACCCGCATGGTCAGATTTATGCCTATCCCGTGGTTCCTCCCGTACCGGCGCGAATGCAGCAAATCGCCCTGGAATATTACGAAGCCCATCGAAGCGGCGTTCTCCAAGATCTCATCTCCAAGGAGTTGAACGGACCACGGATGCTCTATCGCGGCCAACACGCGGTAGCTTTCGTTCCGGTATGCGCGCGTTATCCGTATGAGGTGTGGGTCGCGCCCATCGCCCCGGTAGAAAGCTTCGCTGATTTGAGCGGAAACCAGCGAGCCGATCTAGCGTGCGCGTTGAAGACGGTCTTGCTCAAATTCGATGGTTTGTGGAAACGGCCGCTTCCATACCTGATGGCCTGGTACCAGGCGCCCACCGACGGCAAGCCACATCCGGAATCGCACCTCCATGCCGAGTTCTATCCGCCGTACCGCACTCCCGAAAAGCTCAAATATCTCGCGGGCACCGAACTGGCTGCAGGATTTTTTGCGATGGACGCACTGCCCGAAGAAAAGGCGCGTGAGCTGCAACAGATCCAAGTATCTTTAGACGCCTGATGAAAAGAGCCGTGAGGAAGACGTTTGCCGACGTATTCGGGAGGCCACCGGCCGTGAGCACGGAGGCGCCCGGCCGGGTCAATCTCCTAGGCGAGCACACCGACTACAATGACGGCTACGTATTGCCCACGGCGATTCCGCAGACCACCAGCGTGTCACTACGGGAAAATGGCGGCAAGCAGTTTTCGGTTTACGCCGCCGAGCTCGCGCAAGCCGCGAAATTCGCCATGGAGTCAGCGCCACATGAGCATTTTGCAAGCTATGTCTATGGTTGCCTGCGCGAGCTCCGCGACCACAGTTTCGAAGCGCCGCCTTTAGACATTTACATCTCATCCCGGGTTCCCATCGGGGTCGGTTTATCGTCAAGTGCCGCGCTCGAAGTCGCTACCCTGCGCGCATTGCGCCAGCTTTTTAATTTAACCTTGGATGACGTCGCTATCGCTCAACTGGCACAGGGAGCTGAGATCCGTTACGCCGGCGTCAACTGCGGCATTATGGACCAGATGGCATCAAGCCTTGCCGATACCCGGAGCATGTTGTTTCTCGATACACGAACCCTACAGCGACGGGTTTTAGCACTGCCGGCGCGCACCGAAATTCTTGTAATCGATTCCGGAGTCGCCCGCTCGCTGGCCGCCAGCAAGTACAACGAACGTCGCGCCGAGTGCGAGCAAGCGGCGCAGTTGCTCGGCGTTAAGGCCCTTCGTGACGTGAGTAACGCTGCGGCAATAGAAAAGCTTCCACAGCCGCTGCGCCGGCGAGCTCGCCACGTGGTCAGCGAAAATAATCGGGTCCTGCGCGCCGTGGAATCCATCGATGCCGCATCATTTGGCCAGTTGATGAATGCCTCGCACAGGAGCTTGCGCGATAACTACGAAGTCTCCATCAGGCAACTCGATCGATTGGTCGAGCTCCTGCAGAGTCAGTCTGCGGTGCATGGCGCCAGGCTCACAGGGGCGGGCTTTGGCGGCGCTTGCGTGGCGCTATGTGTCGAAGGTGAAGCTCGCGCGATAGGCGAACGAGTCTTGGACGAATACAATACAGCGGCTCAACAGGGACGGATCCTCGTGCCGCCATCCATCGACAGTCGGGTTTGAGTCTCATGTCGCCCCAGACTACTTCCCGTCAAGACGCAAAGCCGCCAGGGTAAGAAGGTACAAATTCGCGTATTGGTGGCATAGCGGAGTAAATCCTCAGAGCTACGGGTCCTGAGAATTTGCGCCATCTGCAAAAATTTTCTGTTGTAATATTCCCAAGATTATCAAGGAAAAAAATGAAAGTACTGGTTGTCGGTGGCGCAGGATATATCGGCTCGCACATGGCTCTGATGTTGGGCCAGCAGGGCGCCCAGGTGATCGTCCTGGACGACCTCTCGTCGGGCCATGCCGATGCCGTATTGTCTGCCAGACTGGTGCAGGGCAGCATCGCAGACAGCGGCTTGCTCGATGGTTTGTTTACCGATGAGAAATTCGATGGCGTCATGCACTTCGCGTCGTTTATTCAAGTCGGCGAATCGGTTCAGCATCCGGCCAAGTACTACCGCAACAACGTGACCCATACGATCAATCTACTCGATGCCATGGTCCGGCACCGGGTAAAAAACTTTATCTTCTCTTCCACTGCCGCAATCTTTGGTCAGCCGGAATATGTTCCCATCGACGAAGCGCATCCGAAGCAGCCGATCAATCCGTACGGCCGCTCCAAATGGATGGTCGAACAGGTGCTGCAAGACTATGACAGTGCCTACGGGCTCAAATCGGTTTGCCTGCGCTACTTCAACGCTGCCGGAGCCGATCCCGAAGCCCGCAGCGGAGAAACACACGATCCTGAGACGCATCTGATTCCGTTACTGTTGCAAGTTGCCTCTGGGCGGCGTGATTCGGCGCAAGTCTTTGGCGCCGATTACGACACTCCGGATGGCACCTGCGTTCGAGATTATATTCATGTTCTCGATTTAGCCACGGTCCACTCGTTGGCGCTGAGACATCTCATTAGCGGCGGCGCCAGCGCCGCTTACAATCTAGGAAACGGAAACGGTTTTTCCGTGCGCCAGGTGATCGACGCGGTAGGTCAGGTGACCAAGAAGCCGGTACCGGTGATCGATGCCGCCAGACGTGCCGGCGACCCAGCAAGGTTAGTAGCAGACTCCAGCCTGGCGCGCAGGCATCTTGGTTGGATACCGGCTTACCCGGATCTCTCGACGATTGTGTCTCATGCCTGGAATTGGGAGAGAAAAATCGCCGGCGTGTGAACGCACAGCGGCAGCAAATGGCAAACATCAAGCAAAAGGTCTTCGGTGACATGCCGGATGGCCGCAATGTCAAGATTTACACCTTGACAAACGACCAGGGCCTGGAAGCAAGGATCATGAACTATGGCGGAACGCTAGTTTCACTGGGGGCGCCCGATCGCGATGGAGTTCACGCTGACGTGGTTTTGGGATTCGACGAGTTTGCGCCTTATCTTACGCAGCATCCCTACTTCGGATCTTTGATCGGCAGGTACGCCAATCGAATTGCCGGCGCGAGCTTCACGATCGATGGGAGAACCTACGGTCTATCGGCCAACGACGGGCGCAACCACCTGCACGGCGGAGGAATTGGTTTCGACAAAATCTTGTGGGACGCAAAACCTGCCGAATCAGCTGAAGGACCGCAGCTCGTTCTAAGCCATTGCAGCCGCGCTGGAGAGGAAGGCTATCCCGGCAGCTTAACCGTCAGAGTGACTTACACGTTAACGGCGCAGAACGAGCTGCGCCTCGACTATAGCGCGAGCGCGGATCACACAACGGTCCTCAATCTAACTCATCATAGCTATTTCAATTTAGCCGGCGCTGGAACGATCCACGATCACCTGCTGCGTCTGGCTGCCGAACGCTATCTGCCTGTCGATCCGGAGTTGATCCCGCTCGGCGAGCAACGCTCCGTCCGCGGCACGCCTTTCGACTTCACGGTTCCGAGCTCCATTGGCTCGCGAATCAGCTCGGATGAAGCGCAATTGCAACTGGCCGGTGGTTACGATCACTGTTGGGTACTAACCGAGCAGTCCGGCGCTTGCGCGCTCGCCGCGGAATTAATTGATCCGATGAGCGGCCGAGCGCTCTCGGTCTTCACGACCCACCCGGGGATCCAGGTTTATAGCGGCAACTTTTTGGATGGCAGCATTCAAGGCAAACAAGGCCGGCGCTATCAGCGGCATTCCGGCTTGTGTCTAGAGACCCAGCATTTTCCCGACTCGCCGAACCAGCCGAGTTTTCCAACAACGATGTTAAGGCCTGGCGAAACGTATCGAGAAATGACTGTCTACCGATTTGAAGTCGATCAAGGAATTGGTGAAGAGAAAGCTTGAGCACACCGTCTTGTAGATTGGGAGACGCGAGGCTGTGATGCCGCTAGTCCGGTTCATCATCGGTGCATAATACGCGACAACTCACTTTCAAACTCCGGGCAAATCACGCGCTGCAATCTACCCTCAGAATCGCGCCACAGATCCCAAAGACCGCAATTATGCCAATGGCTGGAATCTTCCCAATCCGTTCTATCGATGATCGGGTAAAAGCATATTCCTTCTAACGGGATGACGGAATCTCTAGCGAGCATAACCTCAGAAACAATTTCTCTGGCCCAAGCGGCGCGTCCGACGCCGAAATGGCCTGTCTCGGCTACAAACATCGGCCGCTTGTAACGCTGATACACGTCCGCCACCAAACCGGAGAAGGGAATCCAACGCTCGTCTCTTGGCGTATCTTCCCAGCGCAACCGATTGTCCGGATATTCCCACTGGTTCGCATGATAGTAATTCACTCCAATGATGTCTAAATAACGCGGATGCCCCCCAAGTTCCGGCTTCACCACTCCCGAAAGCATGTCCCACGCCTCGAACTGGCTGGCATGTTGTGCGGCCGCTGCCGCCGCTAGTTCCGGATGGTAACGCGGCGTGACAACGTGCATGATTGGGTCGATCTGCGCCATCCGAGCTCGACTATCGACCGCCCAGAGAGCTTCGATACCCGCAATGGCAGCTCGCACTAACTGCTCTTTAAGCGCCACGCCTTCCCCGATGCGACATGGGTGCATGAATCCTACCTGCCCTGCAGCCCAGGCAAAAAAAGAAATCTCATTGATAGGTGCATAGAAAGGCACGCGGTCGCTGTATTGCTTCATGAAACGCGCGATCGCTCCGCAAAATCGCTCAAACCGATCGACAAAGGCTGGCGACAAGATGTCCACCCCGTCAGGCCAGCCGTAATGACAAATGTCCCAAATTACCTGAACAGATTCCTTTTGGGCGGCCTCTACCATGGGCGCCAATGAAGAGAAATCATACCTGCTGCCTCGATCGATCAAATGCCAACGCACAGCATCGCGGATTGTGCCAAAGCCAAACTCCCGCAGCAGGCGATAGTCTTCGACGACGAACTGATCGTGTTGCGTCGATTCGATCATATCGAGCCGGACGCCGGCTTTAGTGATATGCGAGGAGGATTCAAAGCCAGCCATCCAGAACGAGTCGAAAAGCTTGGAAGTAGGCCCCTGCCGCTGAGCGCTGGGCGCAGCGCTCCCATTTAGGCCCAGCGATGAGTCTTGCAGAGCCGAGTTAGCATCACCACTTGGAGAAAACAAGAAAGCCATAAGACCTTTCTCCCAAGGAGCGCTGGTTAACGACGACCAATGCTCTGTTCGGGCGGCACAACAAAATGATGGCAAACGGCTATTATACTTCCGGCACTATCAACATAGCCATATATTTTCTGGTGCGTGCCGTTGGATTTTTTATTCCGTGAGATTGCAACATGCCCGCAGATCATCATCCCACCCAAATGAGTTCGGGCTGAGAACGCTTGAGACGCATTAGTTTTGTTTTGAAAACGGATACCCGAGCGCCGCTATGAGACGGGACGACCCCGATCGAGAAGACAAAGTTCAGAACATGGCAGCGATCAGCAGGAAACGACTTTGGATGTCAAACCGCTTGCCCATCGAGCAATTAGTTGCCCAGGCAGGTACTTCGATGCCGGCCAACTCGAAGCACGACGAGTTGACGTTCTCATCAGCTACCCGCCCTAGCTTGTTGCGTCGCTGACACCGCCGGCTTCACAGCCGCCTTCAGAGCCGCTTGGGGCACCATAGCGTTGGCGATTTCTTCCGCGGTTTTTAGCGCCGCGCCGACGCATTGGTCCATATTGTAATAACGATACTGGGCTAGGCGGCCGACAAAAGTCACTTTGGATTGCTTGGCGGCAAGCGCCTGATATCTCTTGAGCAGCAACTCGTTCTCTGGACGAGGGATCGGATAATATGGATCGCCTTCAGACTGCGGGTACTCCCGGACGATCGATGTGCCGGTATGTTGTTGCCCGGTGAGATGTTTGAACTCAGTGATGCGAGTGAAATCGTAATCGTTGGGAAAGTTGACCGTGCCCACCGGCTGGTAGCGCGCGGTGTTTGCCAGGTGCTCGTGCTCGAAGCGAATCGAACGGTACGGCAGCTTGCCATAGCAGTATCCAAAGTAGGCATCCAGAGGACCGGTGAAGACGATGTGGCTCGCGCGAACTTTTTGTTGAATGGCGAAGAAATCGACTCCCACTTCTACATGGATCCTGCGGTGGTCGAGCATTCGACTGAACATCTTGGTATATCCATGGAGCGGCATCTTTTGAAAAGTGTCGGTGAAATAACGATCGTCATGATTGGTGCGGGTAGGAATCCGCGCCGCCACCGAGGCGGAAAGCTCCGAAGGATCAAGACCCCATTGTTTGCGCGTGTAGCCGCGGAAGAATTTTTCGTAAAGATCCTGCCCGACGGCATTGATGACAACATCCTCGCTGGTCCTGATCTGCGCGCGCGGTTGACGGACGCGATCGTAAAACGCGTGGATGGTTTTTTCGGTAAGCTTCAGGCCGTAAACTCGATTGACCGTGTCGATATTGATCGGAATCGGCACAAACTGGTCGCCGACTTTGGCGAGCACATGGTGTTCATAAGGTCTCCAGTCGGTAAACTGCGATAAATATTCCGCTACCCGCGGAGCATTTGTGTGAAAAATGTGCGGTCCATACGGATGCATCAAAACACCGTAACGATCAGGAGTATCGTAAGCATTACCGCCGATGTGCGGGCGCTTGTCGATTAGCAGCACCTCCAAGCCGCGGCCCGCGAGCCTTTCCGCGACCACCGATCCGGAAAACCCGGCGCCGACAACTAAGACATCCAATTTCATCAAATTCTTCCTTTCATTTTCATTCGAGCTCCGCGTGCTCCTGTCGCAGGGCAGACCGGTGCAAACGAGCAAGCCTCAATGCTACGAAAAAACGAACGTACCAAATTATTTGATAGGCGTTATGGAAACGCGCTCTGGCAAGCTGGAGCAGCCAAACTGGCTCGCACGCTGTCGAGAATGTGACCGCGCATGGCGCTAACGATGCTGTCCCAGGAGGCACGATTGGCGCGATCTATTCCCTGCTCGATTAATTCCGCACGTGGGCTCCGAGCGGCGCGCTGAACCGCGGCGATAAATTCCTCAGCCGTGAGCGCGACATGGACAATCGGCGTGAAGTGATGTAACACGTCGGGCACCGCGGTGGAGACGACGGGTTTGCCGGCTGCCATGTATTCGAGTGTCTTGGTTGGATTGATGTACTGGGTCGCATCATTGAGCGCGAACGGCATCAGGCATACGTCAAAAGATTTAACCAGCGCCGGCAAATCCGTGTATGCGCGTTGCCCGAGCCAATGAATATTGGGAAAATTCGGCAACGAGTCCTGTTCTACCTTCGCTAACGGACCGACCATCACGATTGAGGCTTCCGGCATTTCTTGTGCACACTGCGCCAGCAAAGCATAGTCGAGCCGCTCATCGATCACCCCAAAGTAACCAAGAATCGGTCGCGGCAAGTTCGCAACTTCGGCGGGCAGCTCTGTGTCCGGCCTACGGGCTTTACTGAAATGCTCCGCGTCGACTCCGCACCCGTAAAAGTGCACATTGCTGTGATAACGGGACTTCGATTGATAGAGTTGATAGCCGCCGGTAAACACCACGTCAGCTCTGGAAATCAACGATTGCTCGCGCTCTCTCAGGGATGGCGGGGCAAAGCGGAACTGCGCAAGTTCATCCATGCAATCATAAACAGTAGCCGTGGCATCGACACCGTCGAGAAAGTACGGTGCGGCCATCGGTGAATAAAACCACTGAATCGGAGATGCAAATCGCCCCCCGAGCAGTGGATGTTCGCTGATCGCGCGACGCAGCAACGGTAAAACAGCTGCATATTGAGTATCGGTGTCGTCATTTTTTTCCTCGACGCGCAGAACAGGTACGATGCGCACAACATTTGGATAAGGTTCGCTGATCTCGAGTCGGCGCTTGCTACCCTTCCACATCGGCTCTTCGATAAAAGTAATCGGATGATGCGCAGCCAGCCGGGAGAATATCTGCTGCGGGCGCTGCCAGACGAAATCCCAACGTAAGTGACAGTGCACCACGATGGGCAGATCGTCGCGCGCTTTAAACAAATTATCACCCGTTAAACCCCAACCAGTGACTGGGTGTAGCGCTCCAATCCCATCGGAGGGATAGGCGGAGCCTTTTCGGGACCGCATCTCGCTTGTGTGCAGAGAGTGCCTTTCGACTCCATTGAGAGAAAAGGTTTCGAATTTCTTTTTGGACATACTTCTCCAATTCCCGTGCGCTGGGTTGCGGCGTCCCATCAGGCAGATGATGGTTGCGCATCCAACGAAGACCGATCGCTTCGCGGCCGGCGTATCTCGATGAAGGAAACGTGTATGCCGCTCAGCGACGAGAGCTACCTGTATGCAGGTTATCGCAGGAGGGGCGTAGAGCATCAGAGCAAATGTCGTTCCAAAAATAATCCCGGACAATTTCGATTACACGTGTCGGATGAGTGACATACTCCGATTCAATGTCCTACGGTTGCAATAACCACCCGTTGCTCTCTCAACGTATGCATTCGGCTTTCAGATCAGCCGACGCTGCAGCCGGCTTGGATGAAGGTAGCGAGCTCACTCAAAAAAACCTGCTCTCCATGATAGAACGACCTGTGAGAGAAAGGATTTTAGTAAATGAAAAATTCTACGGTCACCCTGCTGCTGGATCAGCTACGTCGAGAATCGCAAAAACAGAAGGAAGACGGAGATCTCAAGGACGGCGAGTATCAGGAAATTAGTGAATTGATCGGGCAAATTGAGAGAGCTTTTACCAATGGGTAAATACTGCGGAATTATCTTAACGGCAAGGATAAGCTAAATGTCGTTCCTTTCCCGGCTCGCTGAATAATTGTCTGTGCCGCGGTGAGCTGAAACTATTTGGCTGCTTCTCACGTTCGAGCATGATCGGCGGCAAACCGCCGAGGCAAGACTTAACCCGCGCTCCAGAGTTGCTGAACCGCACCATCTCGGGCGCTAAGACTTCCTGTACCAATATGGAAAGATCGGTTCGTTGAAGTTCAACGACTGCGTGCGTGCGAAGCTCCGAAAATCGGGCAGCAACGATGAAACCCATCTTCCGCCAACACTGACAATCCCGAAGCTTCTTTTATGCCACGACATCTTCAAGAACGCCGGACAGCTCTCGAATGAGAGAGCGCAAGAAGACGTCACGTTCAAGAGCAATATCCATTTCATCGAGTCTCATGGCGTGCTTCGATCACGGAGACGTCAGCTGCCTGACATGAACCAGCAGGTCATCGAGCTGAACCGGCTTGTCAAGATACCTCGCGCCTAGCGCAGCGGCTTGGAATTTTATCTGGTTAGAACCATATGCAGTTACCAGAATAGTTTTTGTGCGTGGAGATACTTGGTTTTGAACCCGAAGAACCTCCAGCCCATCGACCATTCCCGGCATTCGCAGGTCGGTTATCACGACATCAAAGTTGTCAACGTCCCGGATCAATTTGAGAGCTTCTTCTCCGCGTTGCGCTTCAAAAACGTCGTAACCGTGGATCTTGAAAAAAAGCATCATATTACGGCGGGCCAAAGGGTTGTCTTCAACGAGGAGAATAGTCGCGGGCATCACTTCTCATTTATACAATAAAACCCACGGTGGCAATAAGGGTCGCCGACTTTCGTACTCCAACTACATGGCTCGTTAGGACTAAGCAAATTATAGGTATGCTCGTGAAACTAACCGGCATGTAGTTTGGAAGTCGCCAATTTCACTGTGAGATGACGGATCGCGGAACGCCGGATCTGGACGGGATTGCGCTTGACTGCGCAACCGGTTGGAAGTATTACTCAGAATAACGAAGCCTATTTAGACTCAGAAAAATTCTTAATCGGCGAACCAGATCAAAGGAATGCAAGCATTTTTACTGCGCTTTTTCGATTCGCCGTGGCATACGAGTGTCGTCGACCGAGCGGTCAATGATCTCAGAGCACATGAAAGGATGAGAATGAGCAGCGAGTTGCGAGAAACTTTCAGCGACTATACCAGAGAATACATCAGGCTTAGAAAAGAAACCAACCGGCTTCTTAGAGAAGGAAAAATCGACAAGCACGAGGCAAATCACCGAAATGGCAATGCCAAGCAGTTTTTGATGTTCGCGCGCTATCAACTCGAAGCCGCAAAGAAAACGAGCAACCTCAAAAGTTCTGCAAGCTCGCCCCATAACTGGAAGCCAGAGTCGGAAGACAATCGGCACTCAACGGAGCGGTGAACTGCACGACACGCTGGCGCGGCCGAGCACACAGACCATTCTTTATCATCTGGTCGAGGAATTTTAGATCACCCGGCTTGACGCAGTATTCGTCAAAACCGGCCTGTTTCGCCAATTGCTGGTCTCATCCTCTGCGTACCCCGAGATCGCGATCAAGTAAACATTTTTGAGCTCGGCGTCTTGCCGGATCGTCCGCGCAATCGCGTAACCATCCATCCAGGGTAGCGCATGTCGCAGAGCGCGACATCGGGTCTCAGGTTTCTCGCGATCACGAACGCTTCGACTCTGTTATGGGCTATCTCGACCAAGTGGCCAGCATCTTGAAGGAACAATTGCATGGCGCAAGCTCCACCTGATTGTCGTCGATAATGAGAACACGGCATGAGATCGGATCGGTCGACTGAGAAGCGCTCGATTCAGGGTTGGAATTGCGCGGCGCGGTGGATCTCTCTGGCCGGCTACCGAACGATCAAGTCTGACCCCTTTCCGCTGCTCGCCGATACCGTCCCACCGTCCATTTCAATGGATGCCTAAACTAAAGTCAGACTCAAGCCGAGACCGCCGCGGCTACGATCGAAAGATCGCAACGCCTGGCTGAATGGCTCGAACAACCGGTCAGACCGTCCGAATGGTGACG
>JAICEJ010000056.1 GCA_025924215.1 Candidatus Binatia bacterium | reverse complement strand
ATCGAGCACAACGGCGATTTTTACTCTTGCGACCACTACGTTGAGCCGGAATACAAAATAGGCAACATCTATGAACAGACTCTCGCATCGATGATCGATCATCCCGCGCAGCACGAATTCGGCAGGAAGAAATGGACGAGCTTGCCCCGGTATTGCATGGAGTGCGAGGTTCGCAGCATGTGCAACGGCGGCTGCCCGAAAGATCGCTTCATCAAAACACCGGATGGGGAACAGGGGCTGAACTATCTTTGTGCCGGACTGAAGAGCTTCTTCATTCACAGCAAGCCCTATTTGAAAAAATTCGCCGAACTTGTCGATGCCGGCGAACCGGGCGAAAAACTAATGCAAATCGTCCGCGCTGCCGACGCTAAAAAGATCGTCTCTCAAGCCGGCCGCAATGATCCCTGTCCCTGCGGCAGCGGCAAGAAATACAAACGATGCTGTGGCGCCGGCAAATCCAGATCACAGGCCGCGGTAACGCTGTAAGACAGCCTACGCTACGATCCGCTAGTCTCCGATCACATTCCCCGGCAGGACAAGGATTACGCCCTAAAATTAAGTTCGAAGGAGTCCGCGCATGAGCCTATACGACGAGATGATCGAAGGAGGCATCGACGTTCATTGCCACATCGACTTTGAATTTTCGGCCAAAGAAAGAAAGCGCGAGCCGGAATTTCTCTGGTTGCCCAAAGCCGAGGCCATGGGGATGCGCGGTGTGGTTCTCAAGTCGCACTGGTGGCCGACAATCAATGTCGTCCCTTATATTCTTTCGTCGGTCGAGACGCGGGTCCGTTTGTGGTCCAGTGTCGCGCTCAACAGCACAGCCGGCGGTCCCAACCCATGCATCATCGAATCCTGCGCCCAGCTTGGCGGCAAAATGGTTTTTCTTCCGACTTGGAGCGCGCGCAACGATGTGGAACGCAAAGGCTTTAGCAACCGCCTCAAATCCTATTATAAGAGTCACGCGCAGCTCGATAATCCCAACTACTACTTCCTGGATGACAAAGGAAAGCTGATTTCGCTGGGCTACGAAATTATCGAGTGCTGCAAGGCGCACGACCTAACTCTTGGCATGGGCCATGTCTCCTGGCAGGAATCCCTCGCTTTTATCGAAGCAGCGCGGGACATGGGTTATAGCCATCGGATCATCGTCAACCACGTGCAAAGCCATATCATCGCGATGCCGCTGGATGCCATGCAGCGCGCTGCCGGGATGGGAGCGTTTCTTGAGACCTGCTGGAATGCGCTTGCCCCTGGGCGGATGGATTCACCTGAACTCGTGCAACAGTTTCGCCAGATCGGGTTGCACCAGATTATAGCAAGCACCGATTACTTTCGCCCGTACAGTCCGAATCCCGCCGAGCTCTTCCGGATGTTTCTTGGCATGCTGCACGAAGGCGGTCTCAGCAAAGATGAAGTAAAGCAGGTCGCCTGTACAAATCCGGCAAAGTTGATGGGCTTAGAATAGAGATTCAATTACAAGCGCGCCGCCCGAGCAAATACACCGACCGAAGGCTCATCGGCGCATTAATCGCTATCACGCGCCTGAGTTCCGAGCTTGTCGGCAGACAGCTTCATCAGTCTGGTTGCTTCTGTGCAAGCAACGCTTTTTCCTCATCCGGCACAACATCGGTAACCAGATCGCGAATCAGCCGGCGCTTTGGCAGTGGCTCGACCGTCACAATGCCGGGCAGCAGTTTGGCGATGCAGGTATATTCTACTTGACCATCGACTAGCGCCATGCAGGTTTTACAGGCATTGGCGTTAATGCAGCTGTAACGAATCGCCAGTGTGCTGTCCCGGTGGACCCGGATCCAGCGTAGCGCATCGAGCACCGACATGCCGTTTTCGAAGGGAACTTCGAACTCATCGAAGCGGGGAGAATCGCCGGGGCCGCCGCGGCGGACACGCAAAACCGTTTTGTCAATTGCGACTTCAACCATTTCTGGGTAGCCCCGCAGTGAGCCGGACCGGAGTGACCCAGCTGGATATCAGAGCGCCGTTCTTCAGTTTCAGGACTTGATTCCGAAGATACAACGGGTCGGGGTTCGGATAGTCTTCTCTCTGATGCGCTCCGCGGCTCTCGGTTCGCGACAGCGCCGATGTTACCACCGCTTCAGCGGTCGTCAGCATGGCACGCAGTTCGAACCAATCCTGGATGTCCATATTGAACGTGCCCTGATTGGTGATCTCGAGATCAGGCAGCTCTTGCTCGCGCATCTCGCGGATCCGGCGCAAAGCCCGGGAGAGGTTTTCGCCGGTCCGAAACGGTCCGGCCTTCTCCCACATCAGCTTTTGCAATTCGGCCTGAAGCGCAACCGGCGCGGTTCCTCGTTGAGAGCCGCGCGGCGGCATCGACGCGATTCGATCGAGAGCAACCGCCATCAGCTTAGGATCCCCGCTCTCATCCCCGTTCTCTTGCATTGTCTTGGCTTGTTTGCCGGCGCATGCGCCGGCGCGCGCGCCGAAGACAAACGCTTCCGTGATCGCATTACCGGACAAACGATTAGCGCCGTTGGCGCCGCCAACGGCTTCACCGGCCGCATACAATCCTTGAATGCAGGTTTCCATACGCGCGTTCACTCGGATACCGCCCATGTGATAGTGCGCCGTTGGACCCACTTCGACCGGCGTCTTGGTCAGGTCGATGCCGTTGGCAAGCAAGCGATCGATTACCGGTCCGAAGGCCGCGCGCAACTGCGCTTCGGGAATATGGCGGAAGTCGAGATAAGCTCCGCCATGCGGCGTTCCCCGGCCGGCTTCGACTTCCTTGAGAATGGCGTACGCGGCGATATCGCGAGTGGCGGTATATTTTCCAAAATCGACGCCGCCATAACGATCGACGAATTCAACGAAGCTGCCGTTAAGGAGTTTTCCGCCAAGCTTATAGCGAAAAGGATCCCACATGATCGGATCCATGCCCACCAATCTCGGCGCAAGATGACCGATCGGAAAAAACTGCACGAATTCCATGTCGATCAGCTCAGCGCCGGCCCACAAAGCCAGAGCGTAAGCTTCCCCGCCCATGTTCGATGATGCGCTATTACGTTCGTAAAGCTTGGTAAGTCCGCCTGCGGCAAGAATGATCGCTTTGGCATGGCAGGTGACCAGTTCGCCCTCAGCGAGATTCAATCCGATAGCGCCGATGGCGCGGCCATCTTTGATGATGAGCTCAACCGCCGCGATGTTGCTGAGGCGCCGAACTGCGGCAAGTTCGCTTACCTTGCGGCGCAGGGTAGCCGCGACGGCGGGACCGGTATTGAGAAAGTCAACGTAGCAGCAGCGCTTGCGGCTATGGCCCGGCGCTATTTCCTGCCTTATGCGGTCACCCGCACGCGCCCAGCGGGTGCCCCACTCTTCCATCTCAAGAACGCGCGCCGGCCCGTCATAGCATAACAGCGCGGACAGTTCTTCATTGCAGAGCCCGCGGCCCGCTTCGAGAGTATCCTTGAGATGAGTTGCGCAGTCATCCGGCTCTTCCTGGCCAAGCGCTGCGGCAACCGTCATCTGCGCCATGATGGTCGCGCCGCCGCGGCCGATCAAGCTTTTATCCAGGAGCAGCACCGAAGCGCCTTGCCGCGCGGCTGAAATCGCCGCATACATCCCTGCGCCGCCTGCGCCTACAACCAAGACATCGGTGGAGACTTGCCGCATCTATCAACTCCGCTCAAAAGGATTCAAAGGCACCTGCGATGATCAAGGCTCAAGATTGTCGCTTTTTTGTAGCTCGTTCAGTGCTTGTTTGGCGGCTTCCTGTTCGGACTGCTTTTTGGATCTGCCTTCGCCGGTACCGAGCACCTTGCCACCGACGGAGATTTCTGTGACAAAACACTTGTCGTGATCGGGACCGGTTTCGGAAAGCAAACGATAAACCGGCGGCGCTCGGAAAAGTAGCTGGCTGATTTCTTGGAGTCTGGTTTTATAATCCTGTTGGCCCAGCGTTCGTTCGATCACATCAGCGGCGAAATAGCGCTCGATGATGCGCCGAGCCGGATCGTAGCCGCCATCCCGATAAACTCCGCCGAGTAAGGCTTCGAATGCGCCCGCAAGAATCGATTGCTTTTTTCTCCCGGCACTGCGCTCTTCGCCCTTGCCTAAATACAAAATAGGACCGAGGTCCAGCGCGTTGCCCTTCTCGGCCAAAACAGCAGAGTTGACCAGCCCTGCGCGCATACGCGACAGGTCGCCCTCGCTCCTCTCGGGAAAACGCCGGATCAACAAATCACTGATCGCCAGGTCCAGCACCGCGTCGCCGAGAAATTCCAGGACTTCGTTATTGGTTCCGGTTTTTTTTCGATCGTAAGAAACGTGCGTCAGAGCCTTCACCAACAGAGACGGGTCTTTGAAGCTATAACCCAGCTCCTTTTGAAGCGCTTCTAACTGTGATGAAATCTTCAATCCGCTTGCTATGCGCCGGCCCTGCTTCGGTCTTCGCGCTCTCCAGGACAAAGGGCAGCGCCGGTCAAGCAGCCGCCGGCGAACCCGTCGATCTGTACATCCACCTCTTCATTCACCCGGTGATTTCCACCGCTGACAATGATTGGCAAATAATTTCTGGTATAACCGCGTCGACCGCCGCTGCCGCGGTCGATCTTCTCCTCGATCAGAACCTGCATGCGCCGACCGCGGAACGTTTGGCAAAATTGCTCTTTTTTCTGGACTCCGAGTTGTCGCATTCTTTGCGCGCGCGCTTTCTTAATCGGAATAGGCACCGGGTCCGGCAAGATCGACGCGGCAGTGTCGCGACGTGCCGAATACGGGAAGACGTGAAAATAAGTCAGCGGCAGCGATGCGAAGTAAATCAATGAGCTTTCGAACTGCTCATCGCTCTCACCCGGAAAGCCGACGATGATATCACTGCCTAACGCCGCGTCGGGCAATCGCTCGCGGGTTTTATTTAGCAGCTCGCGGTAATAAGCGGTATCGTAATTGCGCCTCATCTGTTTGAGAATGGTGTCCTCGCCCGCCTGTGCGCAGACATGCAGGTGCGGGCAGATAACCTCCGAGTGGGCAATGAGATCGAGCAATCGGTCCGGCACTTCGCGCGGATCGAGAGAGCTGAGGCGAATTCGTCGAACCAGGCTGCTGTCGCCGAGCATTTCCACAAGAGCGGTGAGATCCATCCTTGGAGTTAAATCTTGGCCGTATCCGCCGAGATGAATTCCGGTCAAGACGATTTCCGCATAACCCGCATCAGCCAGCAAACGAACTTGATTCAAAACCTCCCGCGGCGCGACACTGCGACTGAGACCGCGAGCCGCCGGGATAATGCAATACGTACAGGTGTAGTTGCAACCTTCTTGAATCTTTAAAAATGCTCGAGTGTGTCCCGGCAAAGCCCGGGTGCCGAGGACCGGCACTCCGCGCTGCCGTTGCACATCGCTGACGTGAATTCGGGGAGAATTTAAATCTGTCGTTTCGACCAGACGGACCAAATCATCGAGCCGGTTGAGCCCGACGACAAAGTCCACTCCTTGAACTCGCGCCACCTCCGCCGGACTTATCTGCGCGTAACAACCGGTCAATAGCACCTTGCTGCTCGGGCTCCGGCGTTTAGCGCGGCGCACCAATTGCCGCGCTTCCCAATCGGCGCGATCGGTGACCGTGCAGGTATTGATGATATAACAATCCGCTTGCTCATCGAAAGGCACAAAGGAATGCTTCTCTTCCAAGCGCGACCGAATCACCGCCGAATCATATTGGTTGATTTTACAACCGAGTGTTGCCACCGCTATCCGCATAGGCTTAGGCAATGGTCATGATACAAAAGTATAGTTGCCAGTTCCCTAATGGCTAATACCTTTCCGACCGAATCGCGTGTTGAATCCAACCGCCGCCGAGGAGCTTTTCTCCGCGGTAAATGACCGCGGCCTGTCCCGGGGCTACCCCCGGATGTGGTTCATTGAAGCGCACCTGGCACGGGTTATTTTCGGCTAGACGTATGACAGAGGGAATCGCCGGCGAACGATAACGGACTTGCACCTGCGCTTCGAATTCTTGCACAACCGGCGGCTCGAGCCAATTCATTCCCTCCATTGTCAGACCGCTGCAAGCAAGTTCACTTTTCGTGCCCACGAGCACTCGCTTCGATGCAGGATCGATATCGAGAACATAAGACGGTTGCAGCGCCGCAATCCCGAGCCCGCGGCGTTGGCCAATGGTTAGGCTGTGAATGCCGTTGTGCCTACCAAGTACTTTCCCGGAACTGTCGACGATATCGCCGGCGCCGAGATCTTTGACATTCGCATGGGATTGGACCAGCGCTTTGTAGTCGCCGAAACAGATGTCCTGGCTTTCGGGACGATCGGCCACCGACAAACCAAACCAGCGCGCTTTTTCCCGGACTTGATTCTTATGCATATGGCCGAGAGGAAAAATCGTATGCGCCAGTTGATGCTGGGAAAGAGCGAACAAGAAATACGACTGGTCTTTTGTCTTATCGACGCCACGCAGCAGTGATGTTTGCCCGGATGCGTTGTCGCGCTCGACCCGGGCGTAATGGCCGGTGGCCACGTAGTCCGCCTGTTGCTGCTTGGCCCATTGCAGCAGACTACCGAGCTTGAAATCGCGATTGCAGGCGACGCACGGATTGGGCGTGCGGCCGCGAATATACTCCTGCGTAAACGGTTTTACGACGGTTTCGACGAACTGCGAACGCAAATCCACAAGCTCGTGAGGAATGCCCAGGAACTCTGCGACCTCCTTGGCGCCGCGATGGTCGGAACAAACCCGCGGGCCGAGCCATCCTTCCCACAAACGCAGCGACACGCCTTGCACGTCGTAGCCTTGCTCCACCAGCAAGCCCGCTGTGACCGAACTGTCGACGCCGCCGCTCATAGCAACGACTACCTTTGGCTTTCTCTTGCTCATTAGACTCTGAGAAGTTTTTTATTTCAGCTCTTGAATAGAACGGAGTTGGAGGCGCAACCGAACCAATTTAAAGGCGCATTATTTTCGCCGAAAAGATTGCTCCTTCGCGCCGGATGCTCGGCTTGGCAGCTCGCGCTATTCAACTCGAATGTTTCAGCAGCTCTTTAACTTTATCTATAACCTCACTCTGCTCGGCCCGCTGCTCCTCAAGTCCGCCTTGCCGGGCGGTCAATTCGTCGACCCGCTTTTCCAGCTTCTGAATGTAGTCTGCGAGCGCGCCAATAGCTTTGGCGATGGGATCAGGTAAACGCGCGTGATCCAGATCGATGATATGAGCATGAGCATCTCGGCGGGCAGCTTCGCCTTCGACTACCCGTCCCGGGATTCCCACCACCGTCGAATGCGGCGGCACACTGGAAACCACAACCGATCCTGAACCTATTCTACTGTTATGACCGATAGTCACCGGCCCGAGCACCGTAGCGCCGGCGCCTATAACGACCCAATCTTCCACGGTCGGGTGGCGCTTTTCTTTTCTTAAACTTGTGCCGCCGAGAGTAACTCCTTGGTAAATAGTCACATCATCTTTGATCTCGGTGGTCTCACCGATCACTACCCCCATGCCGTGATCGATGAAGAAGCGCCGGCCGATCCGGGCTCCCGGATGGATTTCAATGCCAGTGAAGAAGCGGCCGAGATTGCTGGCGAACCGAGCTAGGCCTTTGAAGCCGTTGATCCAGGTCGTATGGGCGACCCGATAAAAGAATAGCGCGTGAAATCCAGGATAGGTAAAAACGATCTCCCAGACATTACGGGCTGCCGGATCGCGATCGAAAACGACCCGTATGTCTTCTTTGAGCACATCAAACATAAGATTAGCCGGCGGCGCCAAATGACCACGTTAACGTCACCACGACCCCGTTTAGTTGGCCCGACGCCGGGCGTCCTTATAGAGTTTGTAGTCGATGCTGTCGACCAGAGCTTGCCAACTCGCCTCAATTACGTTGTGCGAAACGCCAACCGTACCCCAACGGGCTTTGCCATCGCCGGACTCGATCAAGACTCGCACCGAAGCCGCGGTTCCTTCTCCCGAGGATAGCACCCGGACCTTATAATCCAACAACTCAACATCCTTGAGACCAGGGTAAAATTTTGTCAATGCCCGGCGCAGTGCCTGGTCGAGAGCGTTAACCGGGCCATTGCCCATCGCCGCCGCGTGCTCCATCACGCCGTCCACTTCTACCATAATGGTCGCCTCCGAGCGCGGTGCTTCGCCTTCCTGTCTTTTTTCGTCGATGACGCGAAAACCCACCAGTTTGAAGTTTTTCTTTTTTCTACCCAGCGCTTGCTGGATCAGCAGCTCGAATGAGGCTTCCGCCGCCTCGAACTCGTATCCTTGGCTCTCCAGTTCCTTTGTCCGCCGCAGAATTTCTTGCACGGCGTTATCTTGACCCTCGAGATCGATGCCGTACTCTTTGCCTTTGTAAACAATGTTGCTCCGCCCCGAGAGATCCGAAACCAACACCCTTTGCCGATTACCGACGAAATTCGGATCGATATGCTCGTAGGTCTCGCGGTTCTTCAATACGCCGGATACATGGAGGCCGCCTTTATGCGCAAACGCGCTGTCGCCAACGTAAGGCTGCCGTTTATTCGGTTGAATGTTCGCGAGTTCATAAAAGAAATGCGATACCTCGCGCAGCTTTCTCAGCTGGCTCGGCTTGATGCAGTTCTTGCCCATCTTCAACTGCAGATTGGGAATCAATGAGATGAGATTGAGATTGCCGCAGCGTTCGCCAAAACCGTTGATCGTTCCTTGCACCTGGCGCACTCCCATTTCAACCGCCGCCATGGTGTTGGCGACCGCAAGCTCGCCGTCATTATGGCAGTGAATCCCGAGCGGCGTCGTCACGGACTCAGTCACTTTGGCAATGGCCTCACGAATTTCGGCAGGCAAGCGGCCGCCGTTGGTATCACATAGGACAATCCAATCGGCACCGCCTTGTTGAGCCGCCTGCAAGCACTCCACCGCATATTCCGGATTAGAGCGAAACCCGTCAAAAAAATGTTCGGCGTCGAAAATCACCTGATCGACGCGGCGTTTCACGTAAGCGATCGAGTCGGCGATAACTTCCAGATTCGTCTTCTTACTAATCCTTAGATCATCGCGCACATGCAGATCCCAAGTTTTGCCGACCAAGGTGACTACCGGTGCATCGGCGCTCAGGAGAATTTTGAGGCTCAGATCCTGCGCTGCTTTTGCGCTGGGTTTGCGGGTGGTGCCGAAGGAGGCAACTTTCGCGTTCTTGAGATTGAGCTTCTTTATCTTTTTGAAAAAGTCAGCATCCCGGCTATTCGATCCGGGATAGCCGCCCTCAATGTAGTCTACTCCCAACTCCTCGAGCTTCTCCGCAATGCGCAGTTTGTCCTCCAAGGTAAACGAGATATCCTCCGCTTGACACCCATCCCGCAGTGTCGTGTCGTAGATCAAAACATCCTTCATACATTCCCCTGTTTGCCGATAAACGCCTCGTGCAACACCCGCACCGCCAGCTCTGTGTACTTGGCGTCGATCACGACCGAGATCTTAATTTCCGAAGTTGAAATCATCTCGATGTTGACTCCCTCCTCGGCTAGAACCCGGAACATCTTTGCCGCCACCCCCGCGTGTGTACGCATACCCACACCAACGACGGAGACCTTGGCGATATCGGTATCGACATCAACCCCTTTCGCCGCTATAGCAGGGGCGGTCTTCTCAACGATGGATAGAGCCTTTTTATAATCCGCTTTAGAAACGGTGAAAGTCAAATCTGTGGTGCCATCGGCGCTGGCATTTTGAATAATCATATCGACGACGATGTGGGCGTCGGCGATGGGGCCAAACACCTGGGCGGCAAGACCGGGCCGGTCGGGTACACGAAGGATGGTAATTTTCACTTCGTTTTTGTCATAGCTCACCCCCGAGACCAGCAGATCTTCCATGCTCTCATCCTCCTTGACTACCCATGTCCCTTCTATATCGCTAAATGTAGAACGGACGTGCACGGGGACAGCGAACCTTTTGGCGAATTCGACGGAACGGATCTCCAGGACTTTAGCGCCGGTGCTGGCAAGCTCGATCATTTCCTCATAGGAAATCCGCGGCAATTTTTGCGCATCGGCACAGATCCCCGGATCGGTGGTGAAAACCCCCTCGACATCCGTATAGATTTCGCACGCGCTGGCATTGAGAAACGCCGCCAGCGCCACCGCAGTGGTGTCCGATCCGCCGCGTCCCAGGGTAGTGATATTGTCGTCCTCGTCGATTCCCTGGAATCCGGCCACGACCACGACTTCGCCCTCTTTCAACGACTGCAAGATTCTCCTGGAATCGATGTTGCGGATGCGCGCCTTGCCGTATGCGTTATCGGTTTCTATTCTCACCTGATGACCGAGAAACGAGCGCGACGGCTGCCCGCGCTCTTTTAGAGCTAGGCTTAGCAAGGCAATCGACACTTGCTCGCCTGAGGCCAGCAAAACATCTTTTTCACGCTCGTCGGGCATCTCTGAAATCTCATGCGCCAGTCCTAAAAGCCGATTGGTTTCTCCGGCCATGGCCGAGACCACCACAACCACGTCATGACCGGCGCGTTTTGCCGCCCAGACTTTCTCGGCTACATGCTTGATGCGCTCTATCGTTGCTATCGAAGAACCGCCGTATTTCTGAACCAACAATGACATATTCAATGCGCCGTCAAGCGTTCGAAGGTTAAGTTCCCACGGCTAGTGATCCAAATAGTTAACGGTTAAACCTTAATCTTTGGTTAAGACTTACCTCTTTGCCGCAGTGCGTTGACCAATTCCTCATAGCGAGCGCCGTGAGGTATAAACGTCACCTGACGTTTACTGCCTTCGCCATACGCCAGCTTAATTTCGAGATGATCGTCGACCTCGCCGGCAGGAAAATACTCGAACCACTCGATCAGGCTAACGCCGTTCGAGTAAAGGTACTCTCGGAGATTTAATTCTTCGAGCTCGTCCGTGCTTTCGATTCGGTAGAGATCGATGTGATAAATGGGTAAGCGACCATGATACTCATTGACGAGTGTAAACGTGGGGCTGCGAATCCACGTTTCTTGGCTGACCTCCAACCCCTCCGTCAAGCCTCTCACAAAACACGTCTTGCCCGTTCCCAGTTCACCGACAAGACCAATGATTTCACCGCCTTGCAACAGCTTTCCTAAGCTATTGCCCAAGCGTCGGGTATGCTCGGCGGAGCGTGAAATAACCGCCCAATGCATCAGCAACGCCGCTCCATAAACACAACTAGTATATTTTCCAGGAAATTTCGAGTCTAAACGGCAGCCGATAGGCTGCGAAGGCCAGCGGGTAATCCGTCGATGATATCGGAAGCAATCATGCCGAGCATCCCTCGCTTCGCAGCAATTCGGTCCGCGATAAAACCATGCAGATAAACCGCCAACTTCATCGCCTCTTCAGGAGAGAGCCCTTGGGCGAGGAGCGCTGCCAAGATGCCCGCGAGAACGTCCCCCATGCCACCGCTGGCCATTCCCGGATTGCCGGTCGGATTGATGGAAATTTTGCCGGCAGGGGTGGCGAGAATTGTGCGCGCGCCTTTAAGCACTACGTAGCAGCGATGTTCGGTCGCAAATGCACGCGCCACGCCGATGCGGTCCTTGTTGACCTCCCGTGCGTTTTTGCCGATGAGCCGCGCCATCTCACCTGGATGAGGCGTCAAGATCGGCGCAGTCCTGGCCTTGCGTAGCCGATCGATATCGAGGGCGAGGTTATTCAGTCCGTCGGCGTCGATCACCCAGGGTATACTCAAGTGACGTAACAGCCAACGCAGGTTGTTTCGCGTAGATTCGGTGATGCCGATGCCGGGACCAAATAACGCCACCGTCTTGCGTTCTAACAGCCGGCGCCACTCATCGTTAGTCAGAGATTCGATTTCCTCCTCGGCAGTGTCTCGCAACGGTTCGGTCATCACCTCGATCATGGCGCCGGCAAAAACATTGTTAAGCGATCGCGGCGCCGCCAAACTAGTCAATCCCGCGCCGGCGCGCATGCATGCGCGGCTGGCGAGAATGGCCGCGCCTGTTTTCCCCCGGGAACCGGCAATCACCACGACGTGTCCATACGTTCCCTTGTGCGAATCCGGGTTACGGACCGGAACTAACGGACGTATTTCTTCAGGGGTGAGAAGTTCTGCAGCGGGCGCCACCTCGGCTACCGCGGCTGGCTCGATGCCGATGTCGGCAACTACGAGCTCGCCGACATATCGCACGGCTGGATAGATCACTTGCCCGAGCTTGGGATAACCCAGCGCAACGGTCATGACAGCTTGAACGCCCACCCCCAGTGGTGTTCCTTTGTCAGCATCAAGCCCGGAAGGTATATCAACGGCGACAATCGGCAATCCGGATCCGTTCATTGCGCGGATAACGTCGGCGTAAATGCCGCGGATCTCATTTTTTGTGCCGGTACCCAGAATCGCATCGACCAGCAATCCTTTGCCGGCGATTGATTCAGTGAGCAATCCCAGGTGATCGGCATCGATGCCGACCACCTTGCCTCCGGCTGTCAAATACTCCTCTAGGTTGTGCGCTGCGTCGCTGGAAATCTCGTTGGGCTTGGCCAACAGGGCGATTGCACAGGATACCCCTTGCTCTGTAAGCAAGCGGCCCACCACAAAACCATCACCGCCATTGTTACCTTTGCCAGCAACGACCAAGACTCCTTTGCTCACCGGTTCGACGAAACGCTCAAGAATGGCCTTCACAACTCCCGCGCCGGCGCGCTCCATCAGCGTAAGACTCGGAGTGCCATACTTCTGGATCGTTAATCGATCCATCTCGCGCATCTGTTCGGAGGTAACGACAATCACAATTAGATCGTTTAAGCCGTTCAAAATGCTCAAAGCGTTGAAGCCGCCGGACCGAAACGATTTGAACGGCTTGAACCGCGTGAACGGTTTGAACCTGTTTATTCTTTAGCCTTGCTAAGCAGATCCTTCATCTCGCGGACCGCTTGCTCGATGCCGACGATAATCGCTCGAGCAATGATACTGTGGCCGATATTGAGCTCGGCCATCTCCGGGATCTGCGCGATGGGCAGAACATTGTCGTAATTGAGGCCGTGGCCGCCGTGAACCTCGAGTCCGAGACTCTGCGCAAACTTAGAAGCTTCGAGAATTGCCTGCAGTTGCTTCTCGCGCTCGACGCTTAGAGCGTTGCAATAGGCGCCGGTATGAATTTCAACCGCATGCGCGCCAACGTCGCGGCTGGCTTCGATCTGCGCCGTTTCCGGGTCGACAAACAAGCTTACGCGGACAGCGAGGCTCTGCAATCGCTGCGTCGCCTCGCGAATCTTTTGTCGATGAGAAACGACATCCAAGCCGCCTTCAGTGGTGAGCTCTTCCCGCTTCTCTGGCACGAAGCAAGCGTCATCGGGACGGACATTTTCGGCAAAGGCGAGCATCGCCGGGGTTACGGCCATCTCCAGATTGAGCTTGGTGTGCAAGCGCTGGCGCAGGATCCGCACATCCCGCTCTTGGATATGGCGCCGGTCCTCGCGAAGGTGCACGGTAATGCCGTCGGCACCGGCCGCTTCGGCCAGCAGAGCGGCCTCAACCGGATCCGGCACGTCCACCCGCCGTGCTTGGCGCACGGTCGCAACATGGTCGACATTGACCCCTAAGCGAATCAATCCTTCACTCCTATTTCCGTACGGATTTCATCGGCGATCTCCTGCGCCATGGCGCAAATCTTATCTTCGTCTTCGCCTTCCAACATAATCCGGGCCAGCATCTCCGTGCCGGAATAGCGCACCAGCGTGCGGCCGCGGCCGTTCAGTGATTGCTCCACAGAAGCAATCGCCCGACTCACCTTTGGCATCGCCTGAAATTCTTTTCTTTCCGTCACCCGAACGTTTAACAAAATTTGCGGCATGCGCGTAAAAATACGCTTCAACTCGCCCAGGCGTTTACCTTTTTCGACCATGAGCGCGAGCACCTGCAAGCAGGTAATGGCACCATCCCCGGTGGTATTGTGGTCCAAAAACAGAATGTGCCCGGACTGCTCGCCGCCGAGATTGTAGCCACGTTCGAGCATGCGCTCGACCACATAGCGATCGCCCACCTCGGTTCGCTCGAGATTCACCCCAATCGATTTAAGGGCAATATCGAGCCCGAGATTGCTCATCACCGTGGCGACGACCGTGCGTCCTTTGAGAGTGCCCTTTTCCTGCATGTCTTTGGCGCAAATGGCCAAGACTTGATCGCCATCGAGAACCTCACCCGATTCGTCGATAAAGATAGCGCGGTCGGCATCGCCATCCAAAGAAACGGCAAAATCGGCTTGCTCGTGGAGCAACACGTCGCGCGCGGTTTCGGGGTAGAGAGCGCCGCAGTGATGATTGATATTTTCGCCGTCGGGATGCACCCCTATGGGAATCACCTGAGCGCCCAGTTCCGATAGCATTTCGGGAACCACTCGATAGGCCGCGCCGTGACCGCAATCCACCACAATGCGCAGGCCCTCCAGGGTCAAATGACGCGGAAAACTGTTCTTGACGAAGACATTGTAACGCCCTACTGCGTCGGAAATGCGAAACGCCTTGCCGATTTGCGACGCGGTGGGCCGCTCGCGATCGGCTTCTCCACTGAAAATCATCTCTTCCATGCGCGCTTCGACTTCGTCGGGCAGCTTGAAACCGTCGAAGGAAAAAAACTTTATTCCGTTATCTTGATAGGGGTTATGAGAGGCCGAGATCACTACTCCCGCATCGGCGCGCATGGTGCGGGTGAGAAACGCCACCGCGGGTGTCGGTAACGGACCGACCAGTTGAACGTCCGCCCCCATTGAGCAAATCCCGGAAGCCAGCGCGGTTTCCAGCATATAACCGGATAGGCGAGTATCTTTGCCGATAAGAATCTTGTAGCGATGCGTGGTATCGCCGCCGAGAGTTTTCACCAATGATGGTGATTTCGACCGGCCCGATCCCTGACTAGGCTGAGCGATGGGATCATGTAATACCTTGGCAATGGCTCGGCCTAGCTTTAGAGCCGTCTCCGATGTCATAGGTTCCTGATTGGCAATACCGCGGACACCATCAGTGCCGAACAGGCGTCGCTTTTGTTTTTGGACTTGAGCCATGATGTCACTCCTACCGTCTATGAATGAGATTTGCTGATTTTAACCTTAAAGTGCGCCGGCTTTTGCTCCGCCACTTTAATTTCAGCCGGAAGATTAAACTTCAGATCAACAGAATGCTCGCCCGGCGGCAAGCCATCAAGATCCACATATACCTGATCTGCGCCAAGCTCCAGTTTATCGAGAATTCTGCGCGGCCCGAATAGCCGCACCTGAGCAGACTTCGGTGTTATCACGAAGTCGCCGCTAGCTCCGCGCGCGCCAACCGCGACGTTTTTGAAGTCTTTGATCGAATCCTCTTCTAGAATTGTGATCGTGACCGATACTTGCTCAGGCACAAATGACAATGGCTTTCCATCGGTTGAAAGCCGAACGGCGCGCTTGATTGAACTGCGGCTTCCTTCGACGTCGATGGGCAATGTCTCGACTAAACTCATGCGCCGAATTTCGTCAGCCGGGCCCCGCACTGAAATCGACTCGGGCTGCACCGCTGTTTCCTCGATTTTGTAGCCGGCCAAAGGCTTGCCAGAAAGCCGGATGCTCACGGGCAGTTCCCGTTTAATCACCGGGTCAAGTCGCAAGTGAAGGATCGGCGGCGTGATGCGCGCAACGGTCACTCCGCGCGGAATGTTAAACGAGCTCGGTCCCAAGGGAAAGCTCAACGAACCCGATTTGCTTCCGTAAAGGTCCACTGGCAACTTCAAATCGTCGGCATCGAGAGTGGAGACTAAGGTTCGGGGACCACTAAGTCGTAAAACGACGTAATCGACACGGTTATCGAGCACCATTAGATCGGATGGGATGTTGCGAAACTCAACGGGAACTTCAATGGCTCGTTCGATATCCCGATGCCCGGCAATCCACAGCCCTAGGGCTATGATGAACGAGAGTACTGCCAGGCCGACATTGCTCGATGCCGTTGAACCGATTT
>JAICEJ010000055.1 GCA_025924215.1 Candidatus Binatia bacterium | reverse complement strand
TGAAACACCGGCGGAATTTGCACGTCCAATTGGCGCGTCCTTTGCGAAACAGCGTCCTTATCAATACACCTGAAGGAGACTCTACTATGGATAAGCATATCGCGATGGGCGTTTTCGTCGGCGGTATCTTCGCGGCCACCATCGCTTCGATAGCGGCATTAGACGGCCTCGCTGCCGGTGGTTTTGTACTACTCGCGTCCGTAGTCTTCGGCTTGGCTGCCGGTCTGTGTATTGGCGGCTTGATCGTTGCGAACTTCGCCATACTCGCGGCGGAAGAGAAAGAAAAGGAACAAGTCGTCGCGCACAGCCGAAGCGCGGCACGCGCGGCGGCGTAAACCGCGTCCACCGTGAACCAGCCGGCCGGCAAGGATTCATTTTATTTGCGTGCCGTGCCGGCCATCTCATCTGACATATGATCACAAAGCGCATGCACGCGCTCTCGATCATTGCTGTACATTCCAGTGAACACTGATCTGACCATCGCGGCGGGTAACTCATAGTTTGTAATTCTCCCAATCCAAGCAAAGCTTCTCTCTCAGTTTTGACTGACCGGGACAAGCGCATCGCAGGATACGGCCGGTCAGTATTTTTGTACGAGCTTCAGTATGCCCAAGATCGAAGGCTTTCAGCCGCGGCGATAAAAGCTTAGAATCCCGGGTCAGGAGAATTCCATGATCCGTTTCTCTCCCGTCTATTTACGCCAATGGTTTTTGATATTTTTGGCGTTCGGTGGCGTATCCCTCGGCTTGGCCGCCAACTCCACACCCGGGCTCACGGTGCGCGAATCCGGCGTAATTTTGTATTCGGGGCAGGATACCGATTCTCTTCGGCTCACAATATTACAAAAAGACGAGCCGCTGAGGTTGCTTGCCGAAGCGGTGGGAAACGAAACGTGGTACATGGTGCGAACGCGCCAAGGCTTGATTGGTTGGCTGCGCGCCTCGGACGCGATCCTAAGCGAAACAGTAAAAAGAGATTTTTCGCAAGAGCTTCTCTCGACATCGACGTGGAGTGCCCAAGCGGGCCAAGGCCCCACCTACGGCGGCACTTGGGCCGTGGAGCGACAATCATCAGCCAACGCGGTCGCCGGCACATGGACGTTGCAGGATGCCGGCGGAACAACCATCTTAAGCGGCAGCTGGTCGGCAGAAAAATTTTCCACGGGTTGGAATGGTGTGTGGCGCGCTCGCAGTCGGGAATCAAAAGTGGAATACAGCGGCAGTTGGTCCGCCGATCTTTCGCAAGATGCGGAAGTCACCTTCAATGAGTTGTTCGAAGCCGCTGCACGCAATGCCGTTCGCGGTGTCTGGACCGGCGGAAGTCAAGCCGGGACATGGTCGATCCGAGCAGCAAGTTGATGATGTTAGGCAAGCATCTTGCGACGCAACTCGAATCTCACGATCCGCTAGTCGTCAATTGATTCAAGCGGCCGCATCAACTTAGCCGGCCATCGATAGCTTTCCAGGATCATGCTACGCAGTGCGGCGCCTGAGATTGGGCCGATATTCAGCTTGAATCGCTCGGCCTCCGCCATCAGTTCCGGATCGCGCAAAGTTTTCTGAAACGCCGCCTCATGCCCTTCACACGATCCTGCGGCATTCACGGTAGCAATGCATAAGGCCGGGCGCAGTTGTTGGGTTTGATCAAGCCGAGCTTGAACAACTGGCGCTCCTCTTCATTGCGCGCGAATTGGTAGATAAGCGGCACCTTCTTCTGCGGCAATCAGTCAGATATGGTCGGCGCCGTTCCTAATATCGGTATGGAAACGGCGCGATGCTGATCAAGAAACCCGCGGCGTTACCGATCTGCAAGACTTCGATGGCGGTGAGTGGTTGATCCTGTTTCAGTGGGTCGATGAATGCTGCGACAGCACGGCGGCCGACGGGGCCATGCTAACTTCAAAGTAGTGTTTTTGTCGGATTGCAGCGCATCTTTTTCGCCCGGAAGAGCAGGATGCGACCCTAAAAAACTTTCGCACCACGATATCGTCCTGCGTCGACTTCAGCGGCTCTAGATTTCCGCGCTTGGCGTGCCCTCGAAATTGCTCAATTGATTATCGGCATCATGGTCTGCGTTTGATATCGGCAAAGATGACGACGTCGGCCAAATCTTTGCGTTTGGTCGTATGCAGGTAAACCACGGAAATTTTCGATCATGACAATATCGCAGCAGTTCTTGGATGTTCGGAACAGTATCTTCCGAGCTCGGCAGATAACGAGCGGCGTGCGTATGTACCCAGATGTTTTGTATATCGACAACCACGACAGCGGTATTCGCCGGAGTAATTTCCAAGAATCCGCCGAGCGGCCTTGCATCTCGTGAATAGCTCAACTCCTTGTAAGCTCCGGGATGATGAAAAGCATATCGCAGACGTGATTTCGCCTGTCAACGTGCTTGCGAAGGCGAGAACCGATTGACAACTCGTCAACTAAAGAAATAAATCAACTGATGTGCTTTATTCGATAGTAAGTCGGAGAATCGTTAGCCATACGGCTCGAAAAATCGGTCTTAATTACCTTGCGTGATCCAAACGGCAGTAGGCTAACGTTAAAACCAGCAACCAGGAGAACAATATGTTTGCGTTAACAACAAAAGTTCATGTGCGACTTCATGTTGCAATTATAACCGCAGTATTGGCAACCGGCTTCAGCTTCCCGTCAGGAGCCGCTGAAACATCAAGCGACGCTAAACGAACTGCTTTCGAAATCATCGACAGAAACACCGAACAGATCGCCACGGTCGGCGACGTACTCTACTACTTCGGCGAGCCGGGAATGCAGGAACATGAGAGCTCAAAGTATCTAAAAGCGACCTTGGAAGACGCCGGATTTAAGGTTGAGCTTGGGGGCGCCGGCATGCCGACGAACGTATGGGCGACGTGGGGTTCCGGCAATCCTGTGATCGCGATCGTGACCGAGATGGATGCTCTTCCCGAGGGTTCGCAGACTCCCGGAAGCATCCCGCGCAAACCGCTGGTGGAAGGCGCTCCCGGCCACATGGAGGGGCATAATGTGATGGCTGCGGTGGCGGTCGGCGCCGCGCACGCGGTCAAGAGAACCATGGAGCAGCATAAAATCTCCGGGACCATCGTGGTCTCGATCGGTCCCGCCGAAGAACAGCTAATGAGCCGTCCCTATTTAGTTCGCGACGGCTACTTCAAGAACGTCGATGCCGCGGTGCTGACGCATATCGCGGACAGCTCAGCCACGGGTTACGGCTTACAAAATTATGCGCTAATCGGCGCCAAGTTCACCTTCAAAGGCCGCACCGCGCATGGCGGTGTAAATCCGTGGGACGGCAAAGACGCGGTTGACGCCGTGGTTCTAATGGATATCGGCTTCGACAAGCTGCGCGAGCATTTGCGCCCGACCTATCGCGGGCACCGCACGATCACCAATGGCGGCGTCCAGCCCAACATCATTCCCGACTCGGGTCAGATCTGGTGGTTCGTGCGCGATGCAACCGGACCCTGGGCGAAAGAGAATTTCGATAAATTAGTGAACATCGGCCGCGGCGCGGCGCTGATGACCGACACTACCATGGAAATGGAACCGTTCGGAGCAGCCTGGCCATCGCTCGGCAACAAAGCGATCGCCGAGGCGATTCAAAAGAATATCGAAATCGCGGGCGTACCCAAGTGGACCGAAGAGGAGCACAAATTCGCTCGCGAGTTGCAGAAGTCGCTGAACAAAAAGGAAGAGGGCCTGGCGACGAAAGTGGCGCCGCTCAGCGCTTCCAGACAGAACAGTTCGTCGAACGATATCGGCGACATCACCTGGGTTGTGCCCTCGGCAACAGTTCGCTTCCCGTCCGCCATACCCGGAGTTCAAGCACACCACTGGACGGCGGGGATTGCCCCGACCATGTCGATCGCGCACAAGGGTGCGGTGGTTGGAGCAAAAGTGATGGCGGCTTCGGTTCTCGACCTGCTCACTTCAGCTGAACTTTTAGCCGCCGCCAAAAAGCAATTCGAGCAGGACACCAAAGACACGAAATACTTCTCGCTGCTTCCGCCAGGAGCAAAACCGCCGGTCGATCTGAACAAGGATATGATGGATAGGTACCGGCCGGCCATGCGTCAATTCTATTTAAACAAGAAAGCGCAGTTCAAATAGAGCGTACAAAGACAGAAGAGGGTTACATACTGCAGAGAACGCAGAATACAGAGAGGTTTAGATCATAAGAAACACGCCCGGTGGCACACAAGCCCGGCTAAGCGACGGAACTAGACCGCGGCACCACGGAGCGTACGAAGGACTCGAAAGGTTTCCAAATCGAACCCGTTGAATTTCTGATCTTCGTTGGTTGTGGTGAAATCAAAATAAACAAGACCAGTTCCTACGCAGTCTTCAGGTTTTAAAATCCGGATACCCGGCTTTGGCGGCCTTGGCCTTGTAGTCGGCGACGAGCTCTTCCCGCGGTTTGTCATGAACCCATACGGCTTCAGTAAAGCTCCAGAGCGTGAACGGGTGCGCGCCCAAAGCGTAGAGCTTGCCATAGTCTTTTGTTGCCAATGCCTCGCGTTCTTCAGGCGTAAACTTCAGCTTCTGACTCTTCTCCCACTTATCGACAAATGCGCGCGGGTTGGTCGTGTAATCGTCTTCCATCGCCTGGTTCATGTTTACCTGATGAATGAGTTTGTTCATGAGGTACTTACTCATAAATTTCTCCTAAGCTTTGATTAACGTCCAAAGCCCGATACCGATAAAACCGACTCCGGCAACATACTGCAGTGTTTTCTCACTGACATACTGCGACACAATCGAGCCAGCGGCAACGCCGATGGCCGAGGTCAAGACGAGCGCCAACGCCGCGCCAACAAAAACGGTCAATTTGCTGGCGTCTTTATCGGCGGCGAACAACATCGTGGCAAGCTGGGTCTTGTCGCCCAACTCGGCGATAAAGACTGAAGTGAATACCGTCACGAGAATCTTTAGATCCATCAGCACTTCCTTCGAACCTACTCAACCGCTCGGTTGCTGATCCCAACTGAAAAACGGGATCGCCGGGAAACCCGCATCGAGCCCTTCGGCGTAGGACGGTTTGCTGTTATTGGCAACGCCCATCATCATCAAAAAATTTAGAAAGCCCATGGTCATATTCCCGGCTCGGAGCATGCGCTCCGGCGTACAAAAATCGGCAGCGCTTTGGATATCACCGTTTTCAATCCAACCAACGGCATTGCCATCGAACTCGGGATCCTGCAGTTTGCGCTCGAATTGCTTGGGCCCGCCGACCTCCAAAGACAAGTGCCCGCTTACCAGAACACCGACTCGTTTATTGGTCGGCAGGCTGTCGATTGCCGCTCGAATGGCTTTGCCGACTTCGTAGAAACGTTTCGGTCGCGGCAACGGTGGCGCGATGCAATTGGTCAAGATCGGCACTATCGGAATATCCATTTCCGGCCGCACAAATAACATCGGAACTATGATTGAATGATCAATGGTCAATTCATTGGAATAAGCGAAGTCGATACCGCGGTCGAAGGCGCCTTCCATAATAGCCTCGGATACCTCCGGGTCGCCCGGCAACTTACAAGTAGGCAAGCCGAACTCGCGGATTTCGTCATAGAACGTGCCGTCATACTGGTCCATTTTGCCGATCATGAAGGCCGGCATGTTGTCCATAAAGAATTGGTGTAAGTGGTCGTTACCGATGGTTATCAGCACGTCAGGCTTGGCATCGGTTAGTTTTTGACGCATCATTGCGATCCGCTCCTTGACCTTCGCGGCGCCCGGCGGTTGTTGCGGTTGTTGGAAGAGCCGCGGCATAAATGGATTATGAGTAATGCCAATTATCGTAGCGATCTGAGCCATGACTTACCTCCTGCTGGTAATCTTATTCGTGTTTACACGGCTGATTTGCGGCTGTAAATGGGAGCATTGATGTGCTTCCTGCATCATGGGCTCCGGCTGAAAGGTTTTAATTTCGAAAACGATTAGGAGCGCTCCCCGACAGGTTCTAATCTCCATCAACTCGCCGTCGGATCCAGAATGACTTTTCCTACGATCTGATTTCTTTCAACGATCCGGTGCGCCTGAGCCGCATCGCGCAAAGGCATCCTTCGGTCGATGATTGCGCGAATCTTTCCCTGCCCGGCGGCGTCAAGCGCCTTGTAAACGTCCGGCACATTGGTACCCGCGGTGCCGACGATGCGGAGGCGGCGCATGTACAAACGCTTCATATCTAGAGTTACCTTTCCACCGCCATGGGCGCCGGCGGTGACCATGGTGCCGTTGATCGCGAGACTGTTAAATGCACCAGGCCAGAGCGTCGGATCAGAGATGTTTTCGCAAACTATGTCGACGCCTTCATTGCCGGTGAGGTTCATGACTTCTGTAAGCAAATCCTGACGACGATAGTTGATGCCGAAGTCGGCGCCGTAGCTTTTTGCCAGCTCGACTCTTTCGTCCGCGCCGGCGCCGGCGATGACTCTCGCGCCCAGCATTTTGGCCACTTGAACGCAGCAATTACCCAGTGCGCCGGTAGCACCCATGACTAATACCCATTCGCCGGATTTGACGTTGGCTTTGCTCGTCAACTGATTGAATGCCATCGGAAAGTGGCGCACGATCACGCTGCCATGGGCGTATGAGACGCTGGGCGGCAACTTGAATGCGTTAGCGGCGGGGACGGCAACGTAATCCGCATAACCGCCCCAACGGTGCAGCCCGATGTGTTGGCTCGCAATACAGCAGGCCTCTTCGCCTTCCCGACATTGCCTGCATTTACGGCAGGCCATGAAGGAAACGACCGCCACACGATCGCCGATTTCGAAGCCATCGACGCCCTCGCCTATACCCACGATTTCGCCGGCGGGATCGACACCGAGCACGTGCGGCATCGTAATTTTAACCGGATACTTACCGGCGCGAACAACCAGATCCAACGTCCGGTTGACCGAAACCGAATGGACTTTCAGTACAACCTCGCCGCCGGCAGGCCTTGGAACCGAAACCTCTTGGTAACGCAAAACCTCCGGACCGCCGAACTCGTTAAGCACGATCGCTTTCATTGCTTCATTTAATCTGCCTACTCGATCCTAACTGCCGAACGGAAACAGCGGCTGAGACGAACTTGGAGGCTGTTCGCTCGGTTGTTTTTTTGCAGTATCCACCATTTGATTTTGGATCTGCTAATCGACCCGATCAAGGCGAGGACCGGATAAGATCGTCCATTTAGCTAAGAGACGAGCTGATTCCAAGCGCTTGCTAACGGCATCTAGTGTTCTACCGGTAGGCCTTACTCGTCCCTTTAGCGAGATATCGACTTGAAAAAACCGCTCTTTTCCAGCTCCGTGTAGAATGTCGACTCGATAAAATCTTCGGATTTGAAATTTTTTGCCTTTGAGTCTTTCTCGGCGAGTTGCGTCAGAATAGTTTCCACCGCCTTGTACGGCAGTTCGGGAGGCCGTTCGACAAACGTGGTGGCAAAGCTGTAGGCGGCGGCGAGCGCCTCGCGGTCGTTTGTCTTGGTATACTTGCCAATAACCTTCATGGCGAGCTCTTTATCCTGGTACAGACGCTCGGTCCCTTCGCTATAGGCCATCAGAAAACGTCGCACCGTCTGAGGATCTTTCTTGATATACGAGCGGGTTGAAACAAGACTTACAGTGGGATAGTCCAGGCCGACGCTTTTGAAGTCCACCAACATCTGAAAGCCCGCTTTCATGGCATTATAGTTTGCCGGCGACGAGAGCACTCCCGCTTGAACGGCACCGGCAACCATGCCGGCGACAATCTGCGGCTGCCCGCCCATTTGCAGAATTCTAACGTCCTTGTCGGGCTCCATTCCGAGCTTCTTAATCAGGTAACGAATCGAGAAGTCCGTCGATGAGCCGAACGTGGTGATCCCTACCGTTTTCCCTTTGAGCTCCTCCGGGCGCTTGATTGAGGAATGAACGAAAATATAAAACGACGGAACGTTGACAACGCCGCCAAAAATGGCGATGTCGCCACCGGCCAAATTTGCATTGACCACCGTTCCACCGGCCAAGGCGACCGGGAACTCACCGGCTATCACTGCTTGAGCGACTTTCGTCCCGGAGGCGACATAGACCGGATCCACGAATAGGCCATGTTTTTCGAACAGACCGGCTTCTTTGGTTATATAGAAAGCTGATTGCGACGCGCTGACTGCACTATAAGCGACCGGAATACGCTTTGTCTGCGCATAAAGGGTGGTGTGCAGCAAGATCAACACAAAAAGCGCGAGCGTCGAAATTGATTTCATGGACCCTTCCTCGTTTCGCGGGTTACAGTTTAACCATGCGGCTCTTAACATATAAAAAAAGAATAGGCCAACAGTCGTAGGTCGTTGACATTCGATAATGGGAACGATATCAGTTCCAGGCGCGATGTCTGATTGTTCAATTCATCTGCCCGAGAGGCCGAGATCCCATGAACGTCGCTGATATCCACGCGAAAAGTGAATCTTGGAATGTCCGTCTAATCGGCCATCATGATCTGAACGGTCATGGCGACGGCATGCAGCTGCTCAAGAATGGTCGCTACGTCTACATTGCTCATCTCGGAACTTCGCCGATGGCGCTAAGCATCGTGGATGCGGCTGATCCGTCGGATCCAAAAGTGGTGCGCCAGATGCCGCATCCACCCAATACGCATGCCCACAAGGTGCAAATCGCCGGCGATATTTTGATTCAGAATCAAGAGCGTCCTTATTTCGATAGAAATCTTCCCGCCGATGTTCCCAACGAAGCCGGCATCCGTATCTATAACATTGCTAATCCCACTGAACCGCGCGAGATCGGTTATCTCAGGCTGCCTGGAAAAGGCGTGCACCGCATGTGGTTCACCGACGGCAAGTACGCTCATGTCGCGGCAATGTTGCCGGGCATCAAAGAACGAGCTTATTTAATTGCCGATATTTCCGATCCATCCAATCCAAAGCAGGCCGGTGTCTGGTGGATTCCCGGAACGAAACAAGGCGAAGAGACACCGCCGGATTGGACACCGTTTGCCGGCGAGCACTTTCACGTGCATGGCGCTATTCCGCACGGCGATCGGTCGTATGTCGCACTGGTCGATGCCGGGATGGCAATTTTAGATATCTCCGATATCAGCAAACCGAGAACCATCAGCCATATCGACTGGAGCCCGCCGTTTGGTGGGTATGCCCACACGACCCTGCCGCTGCCCGGAAGGAAGCTTGTCGTCGCTGTCGATGAATCGGTGAAATACGATTGCAATGAGGGAGAAAAACGCGTCTGGTTGATCGACGTGCGCGAGGAGCGTAATCCGGTTATTGTTAGCACCTGCCCGGTGCCGGAAGGCGATTTTTGCAAGCGCGGGCTCCGATTCGGCCCGCACAACGCTCATGAGAATCGACCCGGCTCGTTTCAAAGCGAAAAGCTTATTTTCATTACGTACTACAATGCTGGCTTGCGTATTTTCGACATCCGGAACCAATACCGCCCCGAAGAAATCGGCTTTTTTATTCCGCCTGCGCCCGAGGGGCAGAAGGCGCCAATGTTCAACGATCTCTATGTCGATGCCGATGGGCTAATCTACGTTAGTGACCGAATAACGGGCGGACTCTATATCTTAGAATATACCGGGCCGGCGATTCAGTGAGAGTGTCCCGAGTCCCCTCGGGTCCCGGATTATTCAAGCTCAGAAGAAGAACTACGACATTGTGTCGATCGAAGGGTGAGCCTGGAGCAGTGAAGACACCGAGTCAATCAGCTTCAATAACGTCTTTGGTACTTGAACCCGTGCGCGCATTTTTCCAGGCGTCGCTCCATAAATTCTGTTTGCAGGCCGCTCCAAGGGGATTGTCTTCGTTTCGGAGGGTTGTCCCGTCGATCGCGGTATAAGTGAATAATCCGGGCTAGGGTTCGTTTGAGAGATGCATTGGGCTAAAACGGGTTGTAATCAGGAGTAACTCTTTCCATGTCCGATCATCTACTTGTAAATGTTTTCAACGTTGATGCCGGCTTGATCGTTGCGCGCGCCAGAGGCATTTTCGCCGCCGCCGGACTCGAAGTCGGTATCATGGTAACGCCCAATTCGACCGATCAGATGCGCGGTCTCAGCCTTGGCTCATGGCAGATTGTTTCCACGGCATTCGACAACGTGCTCGGCTGGTCCGGACGCGAGGGAGGGGAGATCGTCGCCATCGCCCAAGTCGCTCAGGGCATTACCTTACCGGTTTACGTCCGCCCGGAAATCAAAAGCTGGGAAGACTTGCGCGGTAAGCCCCTCGCCGTGGATGCCGTGGATACAGCGTACGCACTAGTTCTCCGGCGTATCTTGCTGGCCCACGGCCTTGAAATGGAGCGCGGCGATTATACTTTACTACCCAAGGGCGCCACAGGGCACCGGCTGGAATCGATGATCCAGGGAGAATCATTTGCCGGAGTTTTAAATCCGCCGTGGGATGCGAAGGCAGACGCGGCAGGCATGAACCGGTTCGCAGATCAGCGCGAAATCCTTCCCAACTACCCTGGCGGCGTTTTCGCGGTTAACCGTAAATGGGCCAATGATAATCGCGCCATGCTGACCAAGTATCTGACTGCTTGGGATCAGGGTCTCCGCTGGGCGCAGGATGTGAAAAATCGTGACGAGGCGATCAAGCTGATTGCGGACGCCGAGAAGATGGACGAGAAAAATGCGGCCACTCGTTTACGCCAGCTCCCGAGCAACGGCCGATTGAATCTGGCGGGGCTTCAAACAGTTCTGGACCTGCGCGTGCAATTCGGGCTCACTCCGCCGATGGGACAAGATTTGCCCAAGTATTATGACGAGAGTTTTTATAACCAGACGTCTAAATAACAGCGCTCCGCAGAAGGTTAGACCGAAAGCATAGGAGGTTTAGAAATGAAAAAGTTATTGACTCGTTTTGCCGGCCCGTGGCTCGGCTTGATGATGGTGGCAGCTTGGACAAACGCTGCGCTGGCAGCTCCCGTAGACGATTTGATCGCAGGCGCCAAGAAGGAGGGCGTCATCGATTTTTATGGTCCTTCAACGTTGGGGCCTGAGGGCGCTCAAGCGATCGTCACTGCTTTCAACAAGAAGCACGGATTAAATATTAAAGTGAATTTTACTCCGTCCGGTAACATGACCCGGGATACCGCAAAAATCGTCGGCCTATCGGCCTCGGGACAACCGCCGGAATGGGACATCATGGTGGTGACCGACGCCCATCACGGCTCCCTTTGGCTGAGAAAATTGCACAAACCCTTTGACTACGCCAGCCTCGGCGTTGCCAAGGAACGTGTTGAGTATGACAACGGCACAGTCTCCGTCGCGAACCAATTTGCGCTGCCGGCTTACAACACCAAATTACTTCCAGCCAAAGATGTTCCAAAGACTTGGGAAGATCTCCTCGATCCCAAATGGAAAGGCAAAATCGGCGTCATTAACTCGACGCACCATTGGGGGCGTTTGGCCGCAGGCGCTTGGGGCGACGAGAAGACTCTGGATTTCATCAAAAAACTGTCCGCTCAAAAGCCTCTTTTGACCCGCGCGGGTGAGATGGCTCAGCGCTTGATCTTGGGTGAGGTGCTCGTGTCGGCAACTTTGCAGGATAGCCAACTGCACGAGTCGAAAGAATCCGGCGCCCCTTTGGCTTTTGCCGAACAGGTTTCCCCGGTTATATCGCCCGAGTATCACGTCGGCGTACTGAAGAACGCGGCGCACCCAAATGTCGGCCATCTGTTCGTAACCTTCATGGCCTCTGCCGATGTGCAACCTGTATGGCAAAAATACACCGGCCATACCTCGGCGTTTGTTCCGGGAACCAACGCTTACAAGTTCGCGGAGGGCAAGAAGGTCCTTTACATGAAACAGGACCAAGCCGAGAAGGTCGACAAAATATCGCGACAAATCGGCAAGATTCTTGGGTTTGACTAAGACGCGGCGATTACCCGTCGGCGATAGGGAGACGTCATGAAAGCAGAATCCCGGACTGAAGTGGTCCCCAGCGCGTGGGAAGGGCTGAGCCGTTTCTTGCCCCAGGGTGTCACGTTGTTCGCCACCGGCCTTTCTGGATTCTTGCTTGTTCTCATCGGATTGCCGGTTGCGATGGTCATTCTTATGAGCCTTCGTACCGGCTTCCCGGGGGAACAAGTGCCGTTCACCTTGGAAAACTTTGCGACGGTTTATCTGACGCCCAGAACCTACGAGATTCTGCTCAATACCGTTTTTTTTGCCATCTCGAGTGTGTCGATCACGCTTCTGATCGCCGTCCCGTTGGTCTGGATCCTGATGAGGACGGACATCCCTTTCAAAAAAACCATTTACGTTTTGTTAACTATCGGGATTCTCATTCCAGTTTTTCTGCGCACCATTGCATGGATCCTGCTGCTTAGCCCGCGCATCGGTTTGATCAACAAATGGCTGCAACAAGCTTTTGGGTTGGTGGATCCGCCTTTCAATTTGTACAGTCTTACCGGCATGGCCTTCGTACAAGGGGTATCTTTTGTGCCCGGCGCATTTTTCATGCTGGCTGCGGCGTACCGATCGATGGATCCCTCGTTGGAAGAGGCGGCCTATACCTCAGGCGTCGGCAAGCTCAAAACTTTTTTGAAGATCAATATTCCAATTACCTGGCCGGCCATCGCTGCGGTGATGGTTTATTTGATAATGACCGCGGTCGCCGTCTTCGAGGTGCCGGCAATCATCGGGCTGCCAGCGCGTATCCACGTTCTGAGCTCGCTCATTTTTACTTCGACAACGCCTTCCACCGGTCTACCGGACTACGGCATGGCAGGCGCGTACGGCGCAATCATGCTGGTTCTCGGGCTCACGCTCGCATTCTTGTACGTACGGCTGGTCAAACAAGGGAAAAAATACACGGTGATCACCGGGAGAGGATATCGCCCCCGGGAGATTGCGCTCGGGCGATGGAAGTGGGCTGCGCTCGCCTTTGTTTTCTTTTATCTGTCGATTGAGGTTTTTGTCCCCTTCAGTGTTTTGTTGTGGGCGTCGCTTTTGCCGTATTTACAGCTGCCATCGGCGGAAGCTCTATCCTCGTTGACCTTCAAGCATTATATCGAGTTGCCGACTCACGTCGGACCACGGCCGTTTATCAATACGTTGATTCTTATGTTTGCCGTGCCCACGCTAACGATGTTTTTGAGCGTATTGGTCTCCTGGATTGTGATTAGAACCCGAGTCTCCTTCCGCGGTTTCTTGGACACCCTGGTTTTTATTCCCCACGCTGTTCCAGGGATACTCATGGCGGTGGGGTTGGCTTATCTCGGACTCGCCTATCGCGATTATTTCCCGCTTTACGGCACTGTCTCGATTATCGTGCTCGCGCATACCATCAACTGGATCGCTTATGGCACGCGCACTACAAATAGCGTCATGATTCAAGTGCACCGTGAACTTGAAGAAGCGGGCCGGGTTTCCGGGGCGTCCGCGCCGCGTGTTTTGGGAAAGATCATCCTGCCGCTGATTGCCGCTGGAGTGCTCAATAGCTGGATCTGGATCGGCATGCTCTCTTACCGCGAGGTCACGATGTCATTGACGCTTCTGACGCGTAGCAATGTCGTGATCTCTACTGTCGTCTGGCAATTTTGGGGCAGTGGTTGGGTTCCTCAAGTATCAGCTTTGGGGGTGATTTTGATTTTATTTGCGACCATCGTTGTCGGCACGGTGCGCTTTGCGCTTTCCCGTATCGGTGAGATCGGCGCGGCATCCTAGCGCTGCAGCGGGCGCTTGACACATTTCAGTTTTTGATATGGCTTTTAACGAACGCGAGTAACAGGCCGATCAGAAAGATCCCAGATGCGAGCGCGCTATAAACGATGAGTCGAGGCATACTTCCGGTATGTCGGAGGGAAGCGGGCGAGCGCAACGAAGCAGGTGGGGCTTTTTCGTCGGTCTGTCCGTGAGGAAAGATGATTAGTATCCGCCAATTGCAGAAATCCTTTCAGGCTCAACAAGGACAGGTCAATGCCTTAAAAGGCATCGATCTGGAGGTCAGCGAAGGCGAATTTTGTGTTCTGCTGGGCCCGAGCGGCTGCGGTAAGACAACTACCCTCAGATGCGTCGCCGGGCTGGAGAGGCCTGATGGCGGTGAAATCGAAATCAGCGGCCGTCTTGTCAATTCACCGAGATCGCGAATCTTTGTTCCCGCCGAGAAGCGCCAGATCGGCATGGTATTTCAATCTTACGCCATTTGGCCGCATATGAACGTATTTCAAAACGTCGCCTTTCCTCTGACCCAAGGTCAGAAACGGGTCTCGAAATCCTCAGTGAACGAGAGAGTGCGCGCCGCGCTCAAGCGCGTTCAACTCGATGGCCTGGAAGACCGACCTGCCACCGACCTTAGCGGCGGCCAACAGCAACGAGTCGCGATGGCACGCGCCATGGTAACGGATTCCAGGGTGCTGTTGATGGATGAGCCGCTCAGCAATTTGGACGCGCGACTGCGGGAGCAAATGCGCGTGGAATTGCGCAAGATCACAAAATCCATCGGCGTGACAACTCTCTACGTGACGCATGATCAAGCCGAAGCTTTGAGCCTGGGCGATAAGGTTTGCGTCATGAATCATGGCGAGATCCTGCAGATCGCCCGGCCTAACGAAGTCTATGCCCGGCCGGTAAATTTGTTCGTCGCGCAATTTGTCGGAGAGATGAACTTTGTCAAAGCGGAAGTCATCGACGCGGGAAAGGTTGGCTGTTCATTGGGTAAACTGCCCATTTCGATTCCTAACGGCGTCTCAAAGGGCGCTAACATCACTCTGGCGATCCGCCCTGAGCACGTCAAAGTGTTGCCGATGACGAGCGACAGCGCCAATCATGTCCGTGGGAGAATCACCAGTAAAAACTACCTAGGCGACTCGGCGCTGCTGGAAGTGGAAGTCAACGGCACGACGTTCCTGGCGAAGCTCAATGGCGACACGGAGTTATCCATGGGTGACTCGGCTGCCGTGGAATTCCCGGCGCACCGCTGGCATGTCTTTCCGTAAGTTTCGTGCAAAGTTCAACCGTTCCCTAGTTCAATGTCCGAAGGCAAGATCTGCTCAAGCGTTCAAGCAATTCCAAGCGTTCCGTCCCTACTAGCAATATTAAAGCTATAGGTAATTGATCAGGCTAGTTACGGGAGATCCGACGTTGAAAGTTTGAACGGTGGAACTGTTGAACTGCCCGATCTTCATTTCTTATACAGGTTCTTAATAAATCCGGAGTCTTCTAGCTCTTTGACGAAACGTGAATCTACCAGATCTTTAGCATTGGCTTGCGCGGCTTTGGGATTTGTCGCGGTCATATCCTGTAAGATCAGTTGGTATCCTTCCACTGGCGCATAGGGCGCTTCAGGAATGAACTTCGCGTGCCAGTCCCAGGCTTCGTTCAAGGTTTTCCGATCTTCCAATCGAGAATACTTGCTCATTATTTTGATGGTGTCTTCCTTACGAGTTTTGAAGAAATGGATGGCTTCGGTATAGGCGCGCATGTAACGGCGTACCAGGTCCGGGTTCTCGCGAATCAGTTTCGTCGAGGTATAGACACCATTTTGCGGAAACGGTATCTGTAACGCCGCCATATCGACCACTGTAGGATAGCCCAGCTTCTCGGCGATGGCTTTGCCTGCCTCAGTCACGACCGTGAATTGCACGATGCCCTTCTGCAGAGCAACCATGCGATCGATGGCGCCACCGATAACCCGCAGGCTGACGTCTTTGGCCGGTTCCAAGCCGATTCTTTTTAGACCTACTTTGAGTGCGAACTCAGCGGTGGTTCCTGCGATATGAGTGCCGCCGATCTTTCCTTTTAGATCTTCGGCTTTCTTGATGCTCGGATCTGACACCAGATAGTAAGGCAGCACGTTCACGTTGCCGGCAATTGCAACAACGTCGCCGCCAGCCAGACGCGCGCTGGCTAGTCCCGGTCCGCCGCCTTCGCCGATGGGAATCTCGCCCGCGAGGATGGCTTGGATACCGCGAACGCTGCCTGAGATAAAAATCACCGTCGCGTCGAAGCCGTGCTTCTCAAATAACTTAGCGTCCTTGCCAATCCAAATGACCGAAGAAGAGCCTGGCGTGGTCGAAATATACGATGTGTTAATCTTCTGGGCGCCGGCGAATGGGGGAGTAATGGAAACGATCAGGCTAACCCAGAGCAATGCTTTTACCAATCGGATCACGTCCATCTGACCTCCAGAGCATCGCGTAGAACGAGTCAAGACAGTAAATATCATCTTCAAGGAGCGGTGAAAAGCTGAATTGACAGGGTTGGG
>JAICEJ010000054.1 GCA_025924215.1 Candidatus Binatia bacterium | reverse complement strand
GTTGGAAAAACGTCGTTCCACACGTTTCAAACATTCCGGTGGTTCCCGACAGTTGATCTCCTGGATATGGTCCGAGGTCCGTTCATCACGGGGCCTCAGACCATACCAGTGGTTTCAATTGGCCACTGTTCAATGGTACAGACGATCGCTCGGTATCGCACTCTTTTCAATTGCAGCGCAGCCGTTCGATTTGCTCCCGCCAGTAGTGCTCGGTGTGCCGAATCTAGAAAACGCCCTTTGAAAGCGCTGACGTCCGACGGAAACCGCCGTTCAAGACTTCAAACCAATAGTAAGAATGGCACGATTACGATGCGCCATTTTTCGAAGTAAAAATATCTTCCGCCGGTAGCAGTCGCCGGCAATTCTCTGGAAAGGTGCAACATGACCGAAGTTTTGCCTGCCGCTGAAAACGATACCGGCACTGCGCCGCGCGCATCGTCCAACATTCGCCATCTCTGCCGGATGGAGCTTGCGGGGGGAGGGCAGATCGTCATTGACGGAAATTATGCATATGTCGGCCATCAACACCGGCCGAATGGAACGACGATTCTCGACATTTCCGACCCGCGCAAGCCGAAGATTCTCAGCACTCTCAAGCCCAATCATCCCTGGTCGCACTCGCACAAGGCGCGGATCGTCGGCGACCTCATGGTCGTCAATTCCGAGTTTGAGCGCGGCGATGGCCGCCTCTCGGAATATCCGGACGGCGGCTTTCGCATCTATGACGTCAAAGACCGAACCAACCCTAAGCTTGTGAGCTTCGTAAGGACGCACGGCAAGGGTGTGCATCGTTTCGATATCGACGAGAAATACGCGTATATCTCGACCGAAATGGAAGGCTACATCGGTAACATTCTGGTCATCTATGATATCGGCGATCCATCGCGGCCGGTGGAGGTCTCGCGCTGGTCGATGGAGCGACAGAACGTGGCCAGCGGCGACGAGCCGCACCCGAAGCGGGCCCAGCACCGCCTACACCATGCGCTGCGCTGCGGCACCGAGATGTACGCCGGCTGTTGGATGTCGGGCATCTCGATTATCGACGTAACCAACATCAATGCCCCGCGCACGCTGTCGCGCTACGAGTACGATCCGCCTTGCCCCGAGCCGACCCACACCTTCCTTAAGGTGCCGCACCCGATCGGCGGCAAGCGCATCGCAGTATCCACCGAGGAGGAACGCTCGCAGCGGGGCGCCGATGCAGGCAAGCCGCACGCGCCGCTACGCACCTGGGACGTGAGCGATCCGACCAATCCGAAGCTGCTGTGCTCGTACTACCTGCCGGAGTCCGCGACGCCCTACACCGCGGGCAAGGTCCGTTTCGGCACGCATCAGCTACGCGAGAAGGTGGACAAGGACAATCTTCTCTATGTCACCTGGTTCGCCGGTGGCCTCCGAATCATCGACATCAGCGAACCGGCGAATCCCACGGAGCGGGGCTATTTCATTCCAAAACCAGGGGAGGGAGTGGCGGCGCCGCTTACCAACGACATCTTCAAGGATGACCGCGGTCTTCTGTGGGTGACCGATAAGGAGCGCGGCCTCGACGTCATCGAGTATCAAAATTGAGCCGGAAGCCCGGCCACACAACTAAATGCTGTCTCGTCTTGCCTCACGAGTCGAGGCAAGTTCAAATTAGTGGGGAGCTCCAGCTAGTATCAGGTCATATCGCATTAACAGATGGTGCATGCGGCACCGCGGCACGAAAACCGAGATTGATTTGCCGGGGGCGTTTTGCCATCTGATCTGTCTGGGCAAATCAGCGGCTGGTCATTTGTCGTAGTGACGCGGATCGTAACTATTACGTAGAGCCGTGGGAGGCAGTAACGTGAGCTATAGCTGAAGGTGTATGCGTTACGCCCACGCGGCCTCATCCGCTTGGTGCGACAAGATTTAACGATTATCGTGCGATGGGTATCGGTATATCAGAGAGACCGTCGGAGGTGATGCATGCGTTATCTTTCTCGACGTTTGAAACTCTGCCTTTCAATTTTCCTGATTCTTTGTCTTTCCAGTATAGAGCATGTCTTCGCTGATGATGTTGTCCTTATGTCTTATGGCGGACACAACGAGACTATCGGACCGTACTGGGTGGCCGTCGATAAACGGCTTTATCAGAAACACGGTATCGACGCGCGCTTGCTGCAAGTGCGCAATGCGCAGATCAGTTTGACCGCTCTCATATCCGGCGAAGTACCGATATTTCTCCCTTCTATCGCAAACGTTCTAAGCGGCGTATCGGCTGGTGCCAAGCTCGGCTGCGTTGCCTTTCCGATCAAAGGCGTTTCGCGCGAGTTGGTGGTGCGCAAGGACATCGATTCGCTGGAAGCGTTGCGCGGCAAGACCATTGGCGTGCAAAGTATCGGCGGCGGTTTTTGGCTGCAAACTATGATGCTGCTAGACGCGGTGGGCGTCGACCCCGATAAGATTGGTATGAAAATGCGCGTGATTGGCGAGGAGGCGACGATCGTGCAGGCTTTGGTGAGCGGCAACGTCGATGCCGCGGTGGTCACTTTGCCCTCGGCGCAGGTGGCCAAGCGCGGCGGTGCCCGCACTTTAGTCAGCACTGCGGATCTGCGTATCGCGCTGCAAACCGTCGGTTTATGCGGCCGCAACGAGCGCATCGCCAACTCACCGGAGCTGATGACGCGGCTCGCCAGAGGCATGGTTGACGGCATTGTTTATATTCTTGATCCGCGAAACAAAAAAGAGGTTAGCGTGGTTTTGAAGAAGCACTTACGGCTAAGCGCCGATGAAGACGCGGAGACTTCTTATCATTCTCTCAGAACCATAATTAGTCTCGACATCGCGCCGGACCTTGCGGCGTTTAAAAACGTGCAGAGAATTGCCGCTCGGGTCAACCCCAAGATCGCCCAGGTCGACGTCAACGAAGCGATCAACCTGAGCGTCGTGAAGACGCTCGAAGATAGCGGCTACTTAGCCGAGGCAAGAAAAAAAGTCGCGCTCGCCCGCTAATGTCCTGAGCCCGAATTCTTGTAAAAATCGGCAGGTCTCATTGCAGTCATTGCACTGCTACAATCCTGATTCCGAGTAAGTTGCACAAAGCTCACCAGACCGCATTGATTCAATTCATGCAGGCGCTGCTGACAAGCCACGTGCGCCGCTATCACAAATAATATTACGGGACCAGTGGCCATATCTGGCAGGATCGGTTTAAGAGCCTTCCGGTTCAACGCGATGAACATCGGATCATGGTTTTGCGTTACGTCCTGCGGAATCCGGTTCGTGCCGGCTGCCGAGCACCGCACGAGATTGGCTGTGGTCAGGTTTGCGTGGACCGCATCTGATCGATCCATGTCCTACGAGTGAAGACGGGCAGTTGGCCGAACCGATCAAGGATGATCAACTAATCACAGTTCGGGAATGTTTGAATCGGCAAAGATCATTTGGGAAAATAGATTGGCAAAGTCACGGCGAAGTTCGGACTTGCAGCACATTGGGCCCACGATGCCGAGCGCGGATTGAAAAGAAAAGTAGCCCGTCCCCTTTATGAGCAGCTCCGAGATCTTCAGGGATGTGATCGCTGGTGTGCTTGCCGCTGTGGTTCTCATTGCCAACATCATCTCGTTCGGCGGGCTCATGTTCCCGGGCGACCTCTCTGCCGGCATCGCTACCGTGATCTGGGCGATGCTGATCGGCAGCGCGATCGGTGGCGTTTGGATCGCGCTGGCGACCTCCCTGCCGCCGCTCGCGACCGGTATCGATTCGCCCACGGGCGCCGTGCTCGTGCTGTTGAGCGCCACCGCCGGATCGCAGATGCTCGCGACCGGTGGCAGCCCGCCGGCTGCGGTTCAGACGGTGATGCTGATTTTCACCGCTGCCACTCTCGTATCCGGCGCGATGCTTTATGGTCTCGGAGCCTGCCGCTGGGGACACTACCTCCGATTCGTGCCCTACTTCGTCGTTGGCGGATTCTTGGCCGCAACCGGCTGGTTGTTGATCGCCGCTGGTTTTCGGATGACGACCGGCCGGACGCTCAGTCTCGGCAGCTTGACCACAGAGTGGACGGTAATCGAAACCGTGAAGCTAGGCTTGGCCTTTGCCACACTTGCGACGCTGCTGGCGCTGCGCAATTGGATCAAGTCGGCCTATGCCGTGCCGGGAGCGCTCGTCGCCATGTGTCTGACCGGCGCTCTGATCCTGCGATCGCTTGGCCTCACCGGCGTCGAGCACGGCTGGTACTTGCCTCGCCCGGCGCACTGAAAAACTGGTCGCCCCTCGCCGTCGCCCACTCGTCACGCATTGATTGGCCGATGTTGGTCGCGCGCATCCCTGAAATGCTCGCCGTGGGAATTGTCGCGTTGATCTCGCTCGTCACCAAGGTCTCGAGCATCGAGGTGGCGCGTCAAGCGGCCGGGGATCTTGATCGCGAGTTGCGTGCGCACGGCGCGGCAAGTCTCCTTGCCGCTCCCTTTGGCGGCCTCGTTAGCGGCATGCAAATCGCCACCAGCCGACTCTTGGAACAGGCAGGCGCCGCGACACGGATGAGCGGGGTGGTGAGTTCTCTGACACTTGGCATCGTTGGCCTTGCGAGTTTCAACCTGCCTGGATTGATACCGATCCCCGTTGTCACCGGCCTCGTCTTCTTGCTTGGCTATGGCTTTATCATGGAAACCCTGTGGCGGCCGTTGTCGCAGCGCGCATGGCTGGACCTATTGCTGGCCGCCGGTATCATGATCGTGTGCATTAGTTACGGTTATCTCGTCGGCGTACTCGTCGGACTCCTCTGTGCCTGCTGTCTGTTTGCCATCAGCTACGCACGGATTGGTGTCGTGCGCCGGCACGTGACGCGGGCCCATTTCGCAAGCAACGTCGACCGGTCGCTGGAAGCAGCGCAATACCTGCGCGAGGTCGGCGACGCGATCTACCTCTATTGGCTCTCCGGCTACATCTTCTTCGGCTCCTCCGAAAGCGTGTTCGAGCGAATCCGCGACGACATCGAGGGGTTGCCCGCAGGTCAGGTCGCCTTCGTGATCCTCGATTTCGGCATGGTGTCCGGCGCCGATTCTTCGGCCTTCGTAAGTCTCGCCAAGCTTCGCACCTTCTGTGAAAAACAAGGCGTTACGATCGTTTACGCCTCATTATCATCCGCCAATCGCGCCGCCCTCGAGCGCGCCGGCTTCTTCGGCGCAAAGAAGCACCACCACTCTTTCGCTGACCTCAATGCCGCGCTCGCCTGGTGCGAGGATCAGCTCCTCGGCAACGCCGGCCTCGACAGCGATACCGGTCTCGCCGATTTCGAGCGGTGGCTGCAACGGCAGCTCGGCAGCAGTGTTGAATCCGCCGACCTTTTCGCGTACCTCGAACGCAAGGACATCACGAATTCGCAAATTCTCTATCGCGAGGGCGAGCCCGCTGACACCATCGATCTCGTCGCCGCCGGCCAGCTCGCCGTTGAGATTGCCCTGGCCGATGGCGGCAGTTTGCTAATGCGGCGCATCAAGACGCAAACCGTCATCGGCGAAATGGGCTTCTTCCGGCGGTCGTCGCGCTCGGCCACGGTCTCTTCCGACGGCCCGGCCGTCCTCTATACCTTGACACTGATTAATTTCGAGAAGATGCGCCGCGAACGCCCCGATCTCGCCAACGCCTTCGATGACTTCATACTGCGCGTCCTCGCCGACCGTATCGAATTCGCTAATCGGCAGGTCGCAAGTCTGAGCCAGTGAGCACCGGGGTATCACCTTCCGAGCAGCAGGCAGGTTGCCATGGTTCGGGGGTTCGACAGTCGAGCCATCTGTTCTGAAAGATATTGTTGTTCCTAAGGGAGAATAGAAAAATACCCGCCGCGACCCGGTGTCGAGATGTTGCTCGTGAGCAAATTTGCAAAAGTCGAAGAGACTTCGAATACTTAATGGGGGGAATATGGCGAGACACGGATTTAGCGACAGCGCATGGGAAGCCGCAAAAGCCGACGGAAAAGCCGCTTTGGTCGAGTGCGCCCGTGCAAAAAAAATGATCTCCTACACAGACTTCATGCATCAGATCCGCTCGATCTCATTCGATACTCCTCACGATTCGCGATTGCCGCAGTTCCTCGCAGAAATATCAACGGAAGAAGCCAAAGCAGGGCGCGGCATGATGACCGCACTGATTGTTAGAAAAACCGGCGATCAAAGGCCAGGTGGGGGGTTTTTTCAACTCGCCAAACGCCTTGGTTACGAAGTATCCGATCCCGAGGAGTTTTGGCTCGAAGAAGTAAACAAAGTGTTCGCTAGCTGGCAAAACGAAGCCAGTCGTTCATGAGGCGAATAAGCCGGCTGTTTGGTTTTTGAAAACTGCAGTGCTCTTAGAGATGGCTCATTAGTTTTACTGCCCGCTGCGATCAAATCGCGTTCGGTTTGCCGCTTAGCAGTGCAGTTTAAATCCTCATCAGTCCCTGTGTGCTTCATGTCACCCACGTGACCTGTTGCAGCGAAATCGATTTTGGATTACCTCTCGACCGAACAATTTCATCACGAACTTGAAAGTCTGTCCTCGCTGTACAAAAAGCCTGATCCTAACCCCCTTGGAGATAAAAAATGCCCACGGCCAATTTAAACGATGTGCAGATTTATTACGAGGATTCTGAAGAAGGCGAGGTCGTTTTGCTGGCGCCGCCTTCCTGGTGGCCATGCGATACTTGGAAAATCAAGGTCGTGCCGTTTCTGTCGCGGCGCTACCGCACGATCATTTTCGATTGTCGCGGCACCGGCTATAGCAGCAAACCGGATCATGGCTACACGATCAGCCAGTTCGCTAAAGACTGCGCCGGGCTTCTTGAGCATCTGAAAATCACCCGAGCTCATGTGGCGGGATTTGCGCTTGGCGGTCAGATTGCTCAGGCTCTCGCCATCGAACGGCCCGACTTGATCGCAACCTTGACGATCGCCGCGGCAGGCGCCGGAATAAAGGCGACCGACGGCGCTCCCCGCCAGATGCGCAACACCGATGAAGAAGAGATTCGCGAGCACGGCTTCGAGCGCTTCATCCGTGGTCACGTCGAGAACACGCACATGGCGTTCGGTGAAAGATTCTACCGAGAGCATCCGGAAGTCGTCCGCGCGCTGTCGGATGCCCTGTGGAAGAGACAGACGAGCCCGGAGCAGCATCGCTATCATTACGAGGCGCGGCGTACCTGGGACACGCTTGGCAACGCGCCGAAAGTAAAAGTGCCGACGTTGATTCTTTGCGGCGCCGAGGATGACGTTAATCGCGGCGGCAGCACTCCGGTGGCAACGGCACGGCGACTTGCGGAGCTTGTTCCCGGAAGCGAGCTTGCGCTCGTAGCCAACGTCAAGCATATGACATTTTGGGACGGCGACGGCGCGCTGCTTGCGTTAGAAAATTTCTTGCAGCGCCATTCGATCCACTAGCCGTTGAACGTTGAGGATTGAACTTTGGGCGCAAGAGATCGGGAGGTATTGGCCTATGAAATCTAGAGCATTCGTCGCGACAGTCATGGTCTGTTTGATGAGCGTTTTCTTTTGCGACACGGGCTACACTCAAGAAAAGGGCAAGGGTGACAGCGAAGGCATCAAGGAGCTTTACAACGCCGCCAGGAAGGAAGGGCGAGTAGTCATCTGGGGGCCAACAGATGCGATCGTTTATCAACGTATGCAGGAGGCGTTGGATAAACAGTATCCCGGGATCAAGATCGAATCCTTCGAAAGCATCCCGGAGCCGCTCGTCCAGCGAATAATCGCTGAAAGCCAAGCCGGCAAGCCGGCCGCCGTCGATGTCATACAATCGGGGTCGTTACGGGCGCTGCGCCCTCTGATTGATCGCGATATGTTGGCGCCCTATTCGGGATGGGAAAAAATTTTTGGCCTCGATGCTGTCTATGCCGACCAGCGGTTGGTCGGCGGCTATAATCTCACCTTGCCCATTGCCTATAACACCAAGACCGTGAGTGCCCAGGAAGCGCCCAAACGCTGGGAGGATCTCGCGGATCCAAAATGGAAGGGCAGGAAAATCATTATCGAGGCACGTCTCGTCCCTTTCGCCATGCTCGGCACCGAATGGGGCAAGGACAAGGCGATCGAGCTCACCAAGAAAATAGTTTCACAGCAGCAACCACTGATTGTTCAAGGCGGCACCACCGTTGCGAATGCGTTGGCTGGCGGGCAGGTTTCAATTGCCGTGGGCACGTACGCATTTACGATTGAAGGTCTGAAAAAACAGGGAGCGGCGGTGGATTGGGTTCCGGTTTCGCCATTGCCGGTTCTGACGTCTGCGGAGGGAGTTCTCAAAACCGCGCCGCGTCCCAATGCGGGTAGGTTTTTTGCCGGCTGGATGGGAACCCCTGAAGGGCAGAAGATAAGATACACCACCCGGGGCCAAGCCATGGAAGTGGGCAAGAACGCGATCGGGAACGTTGCCGAAAGAATTAGGAACGAGAAACCGCCAATTATCTTGGAGACTGATAAGACCTTCACATCGATTCTCGAAATTCAGCGCGAGATGGGAAAACTGCTTGGGGCGCTGCGCTAACAATTTGATGTCAACGCGCGTGCAGCGAAGCACGGGGTCTATAAGAGAAGGCGATCGAGATCGCGGAGCCGGAGTCTCTTCGCGCGATGAAACCCGTTCAGGTGCTTCGTGCATTCGTTCTTGGTATCCAAGTGACTTTGCGTAATGGTCCGATAAGGAAATTCATCGATGAGCGTAGCGCAACCCACTCTCGATAGCAGCGCCCGAAAACAGGCGTTGTCGTGGACACGGAAATTTTCTGTTCGAGCCGTTACCTTGGGTTCCACCATCATCGTTGTCTCTTATCTGGTTCTTGTGCCGCTCATGATGCTGCTCTACGCCAGCGTCAAAAGCACGGAAGATAAGCTGCCTTTTGAAACGACCGGAATGACATTGGCCAATTACATAACGGTCCTGACCAGCTCTTCGACGTTGCCGATTTTTCTGAACACATTTTACTTCACTGCCGGATCATTGGCGATTGGCCTGCCGCTGGCCGTTCTCATGGCGTGGCTTTTAGAGCGCACGGCAATCCCCGCTCGCCGGTGGATCGCCGCTCTGATTCTCGTGCCGATGACGATTCCGTCGCTGCTCTCGGCGATCGCCTGGATTCAGCTGCTCGATCCGCGTATCGGTTTGGTAAACGTTGTCTTGCGCAACCTGCTCGGCTTAACGGGAGACTCCGGACCATTCGATATCTACACGCTCTCGGGCATGTGCTTCGTTCAAGGCTTGCGCCTGGTGCCGTCGGCGTATCTCATGATCGCGGCTTCGTTTCGCGCCATGGATCCATCACTGGAGGAACAGAGCGCCATGGCGGGTCGCGGTGTCGGCCACACGACATTGCGCATCACTCTGCCGATCATGCGGCCGGCGCTACTGGCGATGTTGATCTACTATATTATCGTGGTCATCGAATCCTTTGACATTCCCGGGCTGCTCGGTTTCACCGCGCGCATTCGCGTTCTCAGCACGGCGATCTATTGGGCGACCCACTCGGAAGTCGGCTTGCCGGATTACGGTTTGGCTTCGGCTTTGGGGGCACTGGTGTTAGCCATGGCGCTACTGCTCATGTGGGCGTACCAGCGGTTGACGGCGCACCAGGAAAGATTCACCACGATCACCGGCAAAGGCTATCGCCCGCGGCAGATAAATCTTGGCGGATGGACCGCGCCGGCGACGGCGCTTTGTGTCGTCTATGTCGCGCTGGCCGTAGTGCTGCCGTTTCTGATGCTCATCTGGACGAGCCTCCAGCCGTTCTATGCGGTGCCTTCGGCAGATTCCCTCGCGCGCGTCACTCTCGATGGATACGTGAGCATCTGGCAGGAGAGCGCGATCACCCGGGCGCTGTGGAATACGACGGTACTGGCGCTGGTGACCTCCGCGGCGACGATTCTGCTCGCCCTTCTGGTAAGCTGGTTCGTCGTGCGGCGCACCAGAGTTGCTGATGCCCTCTCGCATTATCTGGCGACGGTGTCATTCTTGCCGCAGTGCGTGCCGAGCATCGTCATCGGCCTGGCATTTATCTTTGTCTACGTCCGATTTCCAATTCCAATCTACGGTACCTTGTGGATCATCGCGCTGGCGATGACGACGCGATATCTCGCGTATAGCTCGCGCACGATGACTTCCGCGCTCATGCAGGTGCACGGCGAGCTGGAAGAAGCGTCACAGATGTCACGCGCGCCGTGGGCGCGGACCATGCGCAAAATCACCATGCCGCTCTTGGCACCGGCCATGATCAACGTCTTTTTTTGGGTGGCGGTCCACGCCATGCAGGAGCTTTCGATGGCGCTCATGCTCTACAATCCCGATACCGTAGTCGTTTCGACGATGATCTGGAGCATGTGGCAAAACGGGCGGACCACCGATGCCGCCGCTCTAGGCGTAACGTTGATCCTCTTATCTGCCGTGTTACTGCTCGGGGGACAGCTGTTTGCGCGCTTCCGGCAGGGTGCAAATCCCTAGTCCAGCCTTGATTCCTGGCGAGCTTGCCGGCATTGCGGGAGAATCCGGAATTTCACTCGCGCCAAGCCGCCAAGAGGGGCAAAGCTTCGGAATAAGTCGGTTCGAAATGATCACAGTTAAAGATCTACAAAAATCTTTCGCCGGCGCCAGAGGCGAAGTCCGCGCAATTAGAGGAGTCTGCTTTGAAGTGGGCAAAGGCGAGTTGTTTACCTTGCTCGGCCCTAGCGGCTGCGGCAAGACGACGACGCTTCGCTGTATTGCCGGATTGGAGCAGCCCCTCGCGGGCGAAATTGTCATCGACGATCATCCGGTTTTCAGCGCCGCCGGCGGTATCTTTATCCCGCCGGAGCGGCGCAATATCGGCATGGTTTTTCAATCCTACGCGATCTGGCCGCACATGACTGTCTTTCAGAATGTCGCTTATCCGTTGGCCAGAGACTTAAGCCGCGCTGAGATTGGCGAACGGGTCAGCAGGATACTCGACCGGTTAAGTCTTGGTCAGCTCTCGGATCGGCTCGCGCCTAACTTGAGTGGTGGTCAGCAGCAGCGGGTGGCGCTGGCGCGCGCGCTGGTGGCGCAGCCGCAGGTGCTGCTCCTGGACGAGCCGCTCAGCAATCTCGACGCCAAACTACGCGAGCAGATGCGGTTCGAGCTTAAAGCACTACAGGAGTCGTTCGGCATCACAACAGTGTATGTCACCCATGATCAGGAGGAGGCGCTTGCGCTATCGGATCGCATCGGCCTCATGCATGAAGGCGCGCTGATCGAGATCGGTTCGCCGGCCGAACTTTATTTGCGCCCCGCGCATCGAGTTACGGCGGATTTCCTGGGCACAGCGAATTTTATCCCAGCAGAAGTCCAGCGCGATGGCAGCGGGCCGTGGTATGGAATGCTTCTGGCGACGCCGCTTGGCTCATTCGGCGCGCAGCGCAGCGTGGAATGGCAACAGGGAATGACGGCGCAGTTGTTCTTTCGTCCGGAATCCGTCGAGTTTCTCGATGAAGCAGTTGCTACCGCGGATAATGCGCGGAATCACTGCACGGGCTTCATCGAGCGTGTCACGTTTCTCGGCAGTTCAGCAGACGTGATCATTCGATGTAGCGACCTCAAAGTCCGCGCGAGAACTCATCCTGCGCGCGCTCCGGCAGTGGGGCAAGCCGTGCGTTTTCGCGTAGCGCAGAGCTCGTGTATCGTTTTTCCGAGTCGAACTATGAATAGCTAGAATCACTTCGCCCACTGAGTGGGAGAGGCAAGGTGAGGATGTCAACGCAACCAACAGCCGTCCATCATCTAATCGATATTTAGGAGGAAGTCGTGGCATTGTCGGAATCGCTCAACGATCATGAGCGAAATAGCCGCATCGAGTGGCGCCTCTACTGTAACATGCTCCTGACGCGGCGTTTCGAAGAAGCTTTGCTCCGCTGGGAGCATCAAGGAAAGATTGCGGCGCAAACCTTTCCGAGCAAGGGGCAGGAAGCGGTTGCCATCGGTTGCTGCCTGGCGTTGGAGAGAGGAGACGTGGTGATACCGTCGTTTCGCACCCGCGGCGCCATGGTCGGGATGGGCGTGAATATCGCCGAGCAATTGCGAGAATTCCTGCATAGCCCGCTCGCTGCCGGTGACTCGCGTGATGCGCCGCACCATAGCTCATGGCCGGAGCGTGGTGTCATGCCCGGCTCGACCATGATCGGCGGTCACCTCGCGATGTCGGTGGGTCTGGCGCTGGCGATGCAGTTTGACAACCAATTGACGGTAAGCGTCGCATTCTTTGGCGACGGCACGTTGGGCTCCGGCGATTTACATGAGAGCATGCACATCGCTGGAGCTTGGGGGCTTCCACTAATTTTCGTGTGCGAGAACAACGGTTGGGAAATGTCCACCCCGTGGTCGAAGACTCGCAAAACCCGTTCGTTGATCCCCTATGCCGAGCCCTTTGGCCTTGCCCCGCGTTCGGTGGACGGCAACGATGCGCTGGACGTCTATCATTCGATGCGTTGGGCGCGCGGGGTGGCGCTAAGCGGGCGACCCGTTTTTCTGGACTGCATTACCTTTCGTAGCGGTCTTTACAGTTCCCACTTCGGCGAGGTGCGCTCAGGCATCGAAGAGGATCTCGCTGAAGCCGAACGCCGCGATCCTTTGAAGCGGATGGCGAAGTGGTTGATGGACCACGGACTCGCCACGGGTGAGGATCTAGCGAAATTAGCGCAGGAAGAAGACCAGAGACTGGAAGATACGTTCGGCGAAGTCTTAGCCGAACTAAAATAAGCCCTCGGTGAGATGTAAGGGCGGCGCGTCCATCGACAGCACCTTCACGTCACAATCGACTGCGGGCGCGGTTACCAGGGGAGGTGAGAATAAGAAATGGCGAACATCACCTATCGCGATGCAGTTGGCAAAGCGTTGCAGGACTCCATGCGCGAGGAGTCGCGGTTAATCATCATCGGTCAAAATCTCACCGGTCACGCTCTGAAGTCGCTAGCCGAAACCTACGGTGCCGAGCGCGTGCGTGACTGTTCAATCAGCGAGAGCGCCATGGTCGGAATCGCGGTGGGCGCGGCAATGAAGGGGATGAAAGTCGTGGTGATGATCGCCTACGCCGACATCGCTTCCGTCTGTCATATGGCAATTGTCCAGAGCGCGGCAAAGCTGCACTATCTCAGCAATGGACGATTGAATTGCCCGGTTATCATTCGTTTGCCGATCGCGCGATTCCGCGGTCATGGACCCGAAGGCAACGAAGTCGGCGTCTCCTGGTTCTACAATGTTCCGGATCTAAACATTGCTATGCCTGGTTCGGCCAACGAGGCCTACTGGAGCTTTCGCGAGGCATTGAAGCGGCCGACACCGACGTTATTCTTCGAGGATCGATCGATTCACAACCGAGTCGGTCAAATTGCTGCCGAGAATCCGGTCGCCAAGGCCCAGCTCACCCGATCGGGCGACCGGCTGACGATTATCGCTGCCGGGCGGACCGCAGCGCTTGCGGAAGATGCCGCGGACGAAGTTGCCCGTGAGGGTCAATCCGCGAGGATCGAAGTGGTCAGCTTGGGTTTGATCAAGCCGCTGGATCAAGAAACGGTTCTACAATCAGCAACTAAGACCGGCAGGGTGCTTATTGTTCAAGACGAGCCACCTTATGGCGGATATGCGCTTTACCTGCGTTCGTTACTGGATAACCTTCCCTCAGGCCGGCTCAAGGTTGCGCCACGCATCATTCACGGCGCGGAGCAATTTTTGCCATATTACGATGAGACGCCCTTCTTGCCGTCGGCAGCAAATGTTGTCGCAGCCGCCAAAGAGCTCATGCAGATAACCTGAGGGTGGCACTGTGCCGAACGGGCAGCGATCGTTCGGCAACTTTATGGACGGTTGACGAGCGTCCTGTGATAGATGCGCGAGCAGCTCAGGCCGCGAATAAAAAAATCGAGAAACGATTCCCTGCTAACTAGTGCTTCAATCCATAGAACCTTGCCGCATTACCGTAGAGAATCGCCTCCTTGGCCGACGCGCTGATCTCCTCGTTCTCGCGCAGCTCACGGATTTCTTTCTGCACTGTTTGAGTGTTCACTTCATGAGGGAAGTCGGAGGAAAAGATAAACGCTCCTTCGCCGCCGACTTTGATCGCGTAGGGCAGGTCCGATTCGCCGCCTTCGATCCCTACCGCCAGCCGGCCGTCTTCGACGAGCTTGCGGACATAGTCAGCAACGGTTTGACCCTGCGGCAGTTGGAGCAATTCTCCGCGCGGATTGATAGGCACGCCCGCTTCGAAGGATCGAGTAAGCCGCGCGATCGCCATTAGAAACCACATAGGTCCACCTTCCAAATAGGCGACCCGAAGTCCCTTGTAGCGCTCGAACAGATTGTTGAGCAGCATTTCTGTCAATGCGATCGCCAGAGACATCGGATGTCCGATGGCATTGGCCCCGGTGGAAATATTCATCGTGTCCATCCCCAGATCCCAATGGCCCCCGCCATGGACCACGACGGGACAGCCCAATCGGGCCGCTTCGTCATAAACCGGCCAGTAGGGTTTGGCGCCGAGATTCAATTGCACTGCTGTGGCCGGGAACAACACTCCGGAAAAACCTAATTTCGTATAAGCGCGGTTCAACTCCTCGACGGCGGCCTCGGCATCGTGCATCGGAATGAGAGCGATGCCTTTGAAACGGGCATCACGTTGCAGATAGGCTTCGGCCAGCCAGTCGTTGTAAGCGCGCGCCGCTCCGAAGGCGTAGTCACGATCGACGATGCGGCCGATGCGCTGGCCGTGTGTCGGGAACAGAACGGTATATTCGAAGCCGGTCTGATCCAGAAATTGCAGCCAGCCTTCCGGCCCCGGGTTGTGAAACTGACCATCGGCGCCGGCGCCGAACGCGCCGGGCGGGGTTCGGGTGAGAGAATACTGCATGTGGCTGTTGGCGGGAAACAAGCCATTTCGGAACGTGATCCGGCCGGTTTCGACGCTATAGGGAAAGTGCCGCGCGATCGCCTGGTTGTCCTCAAAAACATGGCCGTCGCCGTCAATAATCTTTAATTGATCTTTCATCGCAATTCTCCTTTGCCGCGCCTTGCAATTCTTTCAATCGTTCAACCACTCTAGTCTGTTCAAAACTTTTATCTCCGAGCCAGCGTTCCCGATACTTAACAAACAATAACGCAAAACTTTCACGTACTTTTTTAGTTCTGATCGATTACCTCGCCGGTAAGTCCTCTTCCTTCAGGTTGAACCAATTTCGCGCGTTCTCGCCGAGCACGTGGCGCAGCTTGTCTTCGGTCATGCCGCGGATTTTTCTGACTTGGTGCACGGAGTTGGGAAATTCTGAATCCCAATGGCGGTAATCCGACGCGTACATCACTTGAGTGATGCCGATGGTGTCGAGGACGTATGGCAGAATGGTTTCCTCGGGCTCGCAGGTAAAAGCAACCTGAGAGCTCCTTACGATTTCGGAAGGCTCGCGTTTCAGAAGCGGCCATTGCGGACGGAGCTTGTGAAAGTGCTCGTCCATGCGCTCGGCCCAAAACGGCACCCAACCGCACGCGCCTTCCATGAAAGCGATTTTTAGTTTGGGATAACGATCGAAGACTCCTTCGCCGATCAAGTGCATGAGCGCAATCATCAGCTCGAATGGAAACGCGGTCATGTGCACATAGCTGTATTTCTCCATGCGCTCGCTGCCTGCGCCCATCACTCCCCAGACGCCGTATTGCCCATCGTGCTCCGTTTGCGGATGGACCGACAGCGGCATGCCAATCTCTTGTGCGGCGGCGTAAACGGGATCGAACATACGGTGGCCCAAATTGATGCCATAAACGTTCGTCGGCAGCATGGCCGTGACGATGGAGCGCTGCTGCGCGAGATATTCCAACTCCTTCACGGCTGCAGCCGGATCTTGCAACGGAATCAGACCGACGCCCTTCAAACGTTTTGGGTCGGGCGCGAGGTATTCTTCGACCAACCAGCGATTGACTGCATGGCACACCGCGGCTGCCAGGGATTTGTCGGCCATGCCGTTGACCATGAGCGCGATGGAGGTGCCGAAGATAATTGCCACGTCGATGCCTTCTTCGTCCATGTCGGGCATGCGCTTCAGCGGATCGGTCATGCCGGGACGGCTGCGTTCAATGTGCGCCGCGAACACCTCGCCGCGGTCCGGACCGCCACCCCAGCGGCGTCGCGCCGCGAGCCGGCCTTCGATCATCAAATGCGAATAGCCAGAACTGTCGGTCACACGATTGGGCGCCAGATGAGCAAGCTCTTTCGGCATCCATTTCGCAAGCTCACTATCCGGCTCATAGCAG
>JAICEJ010000053.1 GCA_025924215.1 Candidatus Binatia bacterium | reverse complement strand
ATGGCGTCGCCGCGACCTTCGTCGTGTGGAAAGTCCGATGAAAAGAGAATTTGCCCTTCGCCGAGCAGCTCCATTTCCTGCGTCATCATGGCATCGTCGGCTTCGGCGGCGACGAAGATTCGTTCCGATTTCAAGTAATCATCGACATCGCGGGCGAGCAGTCCCTTGCTCGATGGCATGCGCCGCTTGTTGAGCACGGCATAATGCTTTAATCGCCCGGCCATATAGAAGATCCATTCGGCGCCAAATTCGAGAAAGCCGACCTTGAGATTTGGGTATCGGTCGAGCATGCCATGGCCGATGATGGCGACGAAGGCGAGATTCGCGGGCAAGGCTTTGCTGATCATGTTGGAATCTAGGATATTCTCGCACAGCTCGGCGAGAGCGGCATAGCTTGAGCCCATGTGCACGCACAGCGGCAAGCCTGAACGCGCAAACTCGTCCCAAACCGACGCGAAGCTGGAATGGCTCAGCATGCGATTACCGACTGTGCCGTAGACGATTGCCGCCGCCGCGCCGAGCTTTTGCATCTCTTCGATCGCTTCGCAGGCCTGGCGTATATCGCGCATCGGCAGAAGCCCGGCCCACCTGAGTCTTGCAGATTGTGTCCCGCATTGCCGGGCCATGTAGCGGTTGTAGGTGCGGTAGAGCGCGGCTTCGTAAGCCGGTTCTTCGGTGATATTGGCGTAGAGCGTGCTCGGCATCAAAAATTGCACGTCGATTCCCAATTGGTCGAGAATGGCCAGCCGCGCGGTTGGATCGGAAAGATCGAGGCAGCCGATGGGAATGGCGCCATGCGCCTTGTCGACGTTGGTTCGAGTGCCCAACTCTTCCATGACGATGCCGGGAGTATTGGCGGCATGGGAACCAGGACCGAAAACATGCGGCTCCATCCTGCCCTCGATCAGCCAGCCGGTGTTCCAGCGGCCCAAATCTTTATCGTCGATGATCCGCACCGCTCGCGGCCGGCGCCGGATGAAATCTTCCGGCAGCTCCCGCCACATTGCCGGACTCATGATTGCATGCGCGTCGGCATCGTAGACTCGAAAACCGTTGATCATTTGGAGCTCCTTAGATAATGACTCATTCGCTTATATGTCTCACCGCAAACGGCGTCAATCTTCGGGGGCTTTTCGTACCTGGATTCTTGCTTTCGCGCTGTTTGATCAGCTAACGTGGCAAGAATTCAAATCATCCGGGAGGAACCGATGAAAATTATCAGCGAAGCAATCGTCAAGAGCAACAGCGGCAAAACTTTTGAAGTCAAGAAAGGCCAAATCATTCGCGTCATCGGCGAGTCCACCGCCGATTATGTCGTGTTTAATCTCCGTAACGTCAAAGAGCGCTTCGACCAAGCGAGGACCAAGGTCGATCAGGGGAAAATTTTTGTCACGACCGGGGACGTGTTGATTTCGAAATTCAACAACGTCATGCAAACCATCGTCAAAGATACTTATCGCGGCAGTCACGACATGGAGAAAGGCATGTGCAGCACGTCTTTCTATAAGAAATGGGGTGATGAAATTTTCAAAATCTATGGCGACGTTTGGAAAAAATTGGGAAGGCAAAAGGTCGTAGCGCCGAAGCACGGCTGCTGGGAGAATCTCGCCAAGGCTTTGAGGCCGCACGGCGTGCCGATGGAGGACGTGCCAAGCCCTCTCAATATTTTTCAGACGATGGTGATCAACGCCAAGACCGGCAGCATGCGTTATTCGATGACCCGACCGCGGCCCGGCGGCGACATGATGGATTTACGTTCCGAAATGGATTGCCTGGTCGGCATCAGCGCTTGTCCAGAAGGCGGACGGGGGAAAGATTTGAAAATCGTGATTTATAAGAACTGACCGGCAAGATAGGTTCCAAGTGTTTCAATGGTTCCAAATGTTCCAGGTGGTTTTCGGAGCGAATAGGATTGGAACCTTTGGAACGAATGGAACGATTGGAACAGTTTTCATTTATACAGTTTATCGATAAAGCCACTCGACTCCAACTCCTTCAAAAAACTGATATCCGTAAAGTCGGACGGTTTGGCTTGCGCTGCTTTGGGATTCTTAATCTTCAGTTGGTCGAGATAGAGCTGGATGCCGGGCTCCGTGGGATAGGGAACTTTGAGCGTTAGCTTGGCGACGATTTCGTTATAGGATTCTTGCACGGACTTATCGTCTTTGATCGCGAGATATTTCTGCAAGATTTTTTGCGCGCCTTTGGGATTGGTCAAATTGTAAGCGCTGCCCTCGACGAAGGCCCTAATAAAACGGCGCACCGTGTCAGGTCTTTTCTTGATATAGTCCCGAGTGGTCGCCACGCCGTTTTGCTGCCATTCGACATCGAGCTTGGTGAAATCCAGCAAGGAGCGCATGCCGATCTCTTTAGCCTTTAACGTTTCCGGCGCCTGCAACAGCGTTGCTTGCAATGCGTTTGTCTGCATGGCTGCAAGGCGCGCAGGAATCGATCCGGCTTGCACGTATGTTATCTCCGTATCTTTTATGCCGAATCTATTGAGCACCGTGATTGCCGCGGCATTATCGGCGCTGCCGATGCGGCTCACACCGAATTTCTTGCCTCTTAGGTCTTCCACTCGTTTGATCTCATCGGTAACAAAAAGCACGTAGGGGAAGCGATTGGCGCCGCCGGCAACCAAGACGGCGCCGGATCCTTGCAGATTACTGGTGATGACTGCGGAGGCGCCGGCGTGAACGATCGGAGTTTCCCCGGCTACCAGGGCTGTGACCGCGAGCGGCGCGCCGACCAGGAGCACCAGTTCGACGTCCAGCCCGTGCTTGGCGAATAGGCCGAGTTCATTGGCGGTCCACAAGGTCGACTGAGTCGGCGCTATTACGGTATAAGCGACGCGGAGCTTTTCCGGTTGGCTTTGCGCGTCTCCGTATGAGTAACTCATCGACAGGACAAACGGCAGGCAAAGAAATGAAACCAATGCTCGGACGGAGAGACTTAACATCATGGTTCTCCTCTGGGAAAAGTTTAGCGGCATCTGTGAAGGCGATCATGTCGCCTAGGCGGGCAATATCCTAAGCTTTCGGCGATATCAACGGCCTGGATAAGTCTCGATCGACGCCTTCGTCCCGCATGGCTAGGTCGCTGCGCGCCACGGCATAAGGCGGCGATCCAGATATTGAATCAATGCCAACAACAGGATAGCCAGCAAGACGATCGTGAGGATGGTCGCAAATAGCGCGCTTGAGTTAAACGATGCGCTAAAGGTCATCAGCATGGCGCCGAAGCCGACAACCGAGAGAATCATTTCTCCGGTGACCATGCCGAGTACGGCCCGACCCATGCCGAGGCGAATGCCCGCCATCACCATCGGCATGGCGGCGGGCAGAATTATTTTAAAAAACAATTCGCTTTCGCGTGCGCCGAAGGAACGCGCCATTTCAGTCAAGGTTGGATCGACGTTGCGCACGCCCGCGGTCGTGTTGATCGTGATAATCACGAACGCGAAGAGAAAAACGATCCACACGCGGGAGTGGAGGCCCAGACCGAAAGCAATCACAAGAAACGGTATAAATGAAATCATCGGGACGGCAAGCAGCGCCGTCATGTAAACGTCCAGGAACGATTCGAGCCGCCGGAAACGGCCCATCAGCAGTCCAAGCGGCACGCCGAACACGACTGAAACGAAAAAACCAATAGCGAGTGCTTGTAAGCTTACTGCAATCGCCTGAAAGAGCTGCCCGGAGACGAGCAGTTCCGCCCAGACGCTGATGACTTTGGACAGAGGCGGCAGTAGATGAGCGTTGCCGCTGCGCCCCGCAATTTCCCAGATCGCGGCGAGGGTCGAGAGCGAGATGATTCTGAGCGTGCGCGCCTTCATTCTTTTATTTGCGTCCGATCTTTGACAGTACTTTGTCCAACGGTCCGGTGGCGAAGGATTGGTTGAAGCTTACGGCGCCTTTTTTGAGTAGTCCGGATTCCTCGAAAAATTTGATGCTCGCCTCGCCGCGCTCCTTGTCTGCGCCGCCGTTGACGTCCCAAATTCTAAGCTCTTTGTAAGCGGCGGCAATGGCATCGACGAGCTCCGGTTTCGTTTCCGGCAGTAGTCTTAAAGCATTTTCTTTGACCGATGCCGGGCGCTCGTCGGAGTTGCGATGTGCTCTGAGAATTGCCTCGAGCACGCTTTCAACCGTTGCAGCATTCTTCTGTAAGTAATCGGCGCGCGCGAAATACATCGAACCGATCAGCTGTGGAAAGGTTTTCGCATAGGAGATCAACACGTGAAACTGTCCGGGTTTGGCGCTGAGGATATTTAATACGTCGCCAATCTCCGCCGGCGTTGCGTCCAACTGCCCGCGCATCAAGGCTTCTGCGCGCACGTCAGATCCCGGGATGATCATCCAATTGGGTGTAATTTTATAATGTTGCGCCATCCATTTGACCAGCGCTTCGGTAACCGTGATCGGCGCGTGGTAGGCGACCCGCTTGCCGTTTAATTGTTTGGGGTCCTTAAAACCCACCGGCGTGACGAGCTGCCATTCGTTGCGCACCTGCTCGGCGATAATCCGAATATTCATGCCGCTCTCGACTGCCTTCACAACCGCGATGCCCGCCGCGGAACCGATATCGGCTTCGCCGGCAACCACGGCCTGAACAGCCAAATCCGTTTTCGGGAAGAACGTCGGCAGCACTTCGATCCCCTGTTTTTTAAGCTCGTCCCAGGCGAGTAATGAAGGAATGTCTCCCATATCCGCCGATGAAGGGTAAGCGAATCGCACCTTTTTCTGGGCGTGCGCTTCGCTGGGTGGAAAGAACTCGAAAATCAAAATAGCCAACAATCCCAGGGATCCGCGAATTAATCTGCCCATACACCCTCCTATGGTTAGGGGTTATTCGATAGCGATTTCTGCCTTCCATCCCGTTAGCCGACGGTCGATCCACTGCACCGCTTTCATGGCCACCAGCGCCACCATCAAGATTGTAAGAATAACAGCGAAGAGCGAGTCGGTGGCGAACGATGAGCCATATTGCATGATCATGGCGCCGATGCCTGTAAGCGTGAGTAGCATTTCCGCAGTCACCATGCCCTTGACGGCGCGTCCCATACCTAATCGAAGACCGGCCATGATGGCCGGCAGGGCGGCCGGCAGCATGATCTTGAAAAAGATTTCTCTTTCTCGCGCGCCGAAGGAGCGCGCCATCTCCATTAAAACGGTGTCCACCTGTTTCACGCCGGTCATGGTGTTGATGATGATGACGAATATGGCGAAAAGGAAAACCACGGCGATGCGCGATTCCATTCCCAGCCCGAACCAGAGGATGAGCACCGGTACGAATGCGGTGGTCGGTGCCGACATGAGAGCGTTTACATAAAGATCCAGAAAATGTTCGATGGCGCGAAAACGTCCCATGAGGAGCCCGAGAACAACGCCGATGAATGCGGCAAGGCAAAAGCCGATGGCGAGCGTGGTGAGGCTCATGCTCAGATTGGCTAACAATTTGCCGCTGCTCAGCAGCTTCCACCATGCGGCCCCTATTTGCGTCAAGGGCGGAATCAACGACGAATCCATCGCGCGCCCGACGGCCTCCCATAAGATCGCGAGTGAAAGAATTGACAGAACATTAGTGCTAAGACGACTATTCAAGATGGTGGTTCTCCATCGCCTTCTTGAGACTCTCCCAAATGTAGTTGGTCAAATCGACGAATTTGCCATCGCGTCTTACCTCTCCGGAGACACGCGGCCGCGGCAGCGGCACATCGAGAATTTCCGCAACTTTTCCGGGACGGGGAGTCATCACCACAACCCGGTCCGAAAGATACACCGCTTCATCCATGCTGTGGGTGATGAAGATCACCGTTTTGCGTTGGCTCTGCCAGAGCTCCAACAATTCTTCCTGTAAGAGTTGGCGGGTTTGGGCGTCAACTGCGCCGAACGGTTCGTCCATCAGCAGGATCGCAGGGTTGACTGCCAGCGCGCGGGCCAGTCCCGCGCGCTGCTGCATGCCGCCGGACAGCTCGTGGGGATAATGATTTTCGAAATCGCTCAAACCGACGCGTTTAAGGTAGTCGCGGGCCGTCTTTGTGCGAGCTTCTTTGGGCAACCGGCGCAGTTCGAGGCTGAACTCCACATTGGCGAGCACGGTGCGCCACGGCAACAAAGCAAAAGCTTGAAATACGACGGCTCGGTCGGGTCCGGGCGCAGTCACCTGCCGACCGTCAATGAGAATCCTGCCACTATCGTAGGGGATAAGACCGTCAATCATTTTAAGCAGGGTCGTTTTGCCGCAGCCGCTCGGGCCGATGATGCTAACAAATTCGTTCTCGTGGATCGAAAGACTCACATCCGCCAACGCCTTAATCTCCATCGTGCTCTCTTTGAAGGTTTTGTGAAAGCTCTTCGAAACACTTTGGATCTCAACCAAGAGCTTCGCTTGGTTCAAATTGTTCAGGACGTTCAATTCGTTCAAGACCTGTAATCCTCCGGGCAGCTCTTTGACGGTTTGAAGGTCTTGAACTGCATGAACGTTTTGAACCATTTTTTCACGATCCGGTGATCGCCTTATCGTCTCTGCCGGGCTCATAGGGCCGCGTATCCCGCGCAAGATCGATCTTGTTGAGCACTTCATCAGGCGCCTGCGCTTCTTTGGGAAAATGGTACGGCGGCAGCGGCTTGGTCGCGTCGAAGATCAATTTGGTTTCCATGGGACCCTTTTCCATACGGTTGAAGCCGTACGCCGTCGGATTGAGATGCGAGCCGATGATGTTGGGGATGATCACCAGATCACGATCCGCTTGAAAACGCATCGCCAACGCCCACAGTACCTGAGTTTCGTTAAACACATCGACATCGTCATCGACGACGATCACGTGTTTGATATTCGGGTCGGTAACGATCGCTGCGAGCGCCGCCTGTTTGGGATCGCCTTCAGCTCTCTTCTTTACCGAGATGTAACAATGCGAGCGGGCCGCCCCTGAGATTGGCATGTTGACGCCGGTTGTGCTCGGCACGACTTCTTGAATGCGCTTGAGCAAACTGCCCAATCTTGGCGCGGCGCCGATGATGTTGTGCTCGAAATGCGCGCTGTGGATGCACTGATAGATCGGATTTTTGCGCATGGTAATCGCGGTCACTTCGATGTAAGGCTGCTCGCCTTCCTTGTAGTAGTAATGCGGCCATTCGCCGAAGGGTCCTTCATAGTGGCGCTTTTTTGGCGGCACGATTCCTTCGATGATGATCTCGGCGCGGGCCGGCACCATCAAGTCCACCGTCTCGGCCTTGACGACTTCAAGCGGCTCGCCCAAAAAGGCGCCGGCGATCTCGAGTTCCGAGCCGACGCCGGCTTGCTTGCTGACTGCGGCCATATTCAATGCAGGGTGATGCCCGATGGCGAGAGCGACTTCCATAGCTTCGTTATGATCTTCGTATTCGGCGCGGACGTAGTTCGCGTGATTGGCCGGATTGACCATCAGACCGAGCTGTCTTTTGCCCTGCTTCTGGTGTCGGTAGATGCCAACGTTTACCGCGCCTGTGCCGCGCTCCCGACAAATCATCGCGGCAGCATTCACGTAGGCGCCGGCATCGCCTTCGTTGAGCGTCAGAACCGGTAAAAGATCGAGATCGGCAGCGTCGCCTTTCAGGATCACTTCTTTGCAAGGCGCTTCTTTGGCCGAAATCTCTTTGACTGGAAGCGGATTGTGCTCGCGATGCGCTAAATCTCTGACCATCTGCGGCACCGATGGGGAGCCCAGCGACAATGCCAGCCGTTCATAAGTGGCGCCCAGATTGATAACCAGAGGAATCTTCGAGCCCTTGATATTTTTGAAAAAAACCAAAGGGAATTCATTTTTTCGTTCAAATTTCTCGACAATCGCGCTGGCTTCATAACGCGGATCAACTTGTTTGTCGACGACGACGACATCCTTTGGGCGCTTTTCTAATAGTTCATCCAAATAACTGCGAAAATCTTTCGGCATTTTGGTCTACCTCCGGCTTAGGTTTGAATCATGACTGGGCGCAGCAACCAGTGTCATCAGGCCCGATGCACTTATGCTATGCGCGCAATCGCGCGCACCTGTCAAGCCGGACTTTAGCCGGTCGAACCGAGGAAGACGCCCTGCCTTCTCGTTCAAGTTAAAATCTCAAGATTTCTGATTTCCAAGCCATCGTACGACGCGGTCAAACTCCATAGCATCGTAAGCATTTTGCAGCTGTGACATGTGCTTGACAGCTCATCGGCGTTCTCTTAACAGTGGACGGGGAAGCAAGGATGCGAAAGCTGCCGATAAAATGGGGTATTAGTCTGCCGAATCGAGGTGCATTGTTCGGGCTCACCGATATCGATGAGCTGATCAAGACGGCCAAGCTGGCCGAGCAGTCGGGAGTCTTCGAATCCGTGTGGTTCGGCGACAGTCTTATTCATAAACCGCGTTTGGAAGCCATCACCATGCTCGCGGCGGTAGCGACTCACACCAAAAAAGTACGCCTCGGCACGATTTGTATGGCTTCTTTCCCCGTGCGCCATCCGGTTCTGCTTGCGATTCAGTGGGCTTCACTCGATCAGATCTCGAACGGTAGAACGCTGCTGGGCGTATGTATCGGCGGCGGCCATGAAGGTGAACTTAGAGCGTTCGGTGTCAAGCGTGAGGAACGGGTCGGACGCATGAAGGAGGGGATCGAGTTGCTGCGGCAAATCTGGAGCGATAAAGAAGTCGTGCACAAGGGGAAGTACTATTCGCTGGAAGGCTACAACATCGTGCCGAAGCCGGCGCAGAAATTGCCGCCGATTTGGATCGCCGTCAGCCCGGAGCGTGAGCAAGTCGGCGACAAGGTCGTTGATCACGCGATGCGCCGGGTGGGCGCGCTCGCCGATGGCTACATTACCATGGGAGTCACGGCTGAAGAGCTGGGCAAGCGTTTAAAAGTGATCGAGGAAACTGCCAGTGAAACCGGCAGAGACCTGTCCAACTTCGAAGTAGCGATTCACGGCATGGTCAACATCACCGACGACAAACAGGCAGCCTATGTCCAAGCCAAAGATTACTTCAATCATTATTACGGCCCGACCTATCCGCCGGAGAGCCTGATAAAAGTCTGGCTTGCGCACGGCCCTCCCAAAGATTGTGCCCAGTTAATTCAACAATGGATCGATATGGGCATCACCACACCGGTACTTCGATTTACAGCGAAAGATCAGCTCGAGCAGGTGAGGAGATTTATCGACGAAGTGGTGCCGTTGTTGCGGTTGAACTGATGGCGCGATGATTGATAGAAGAGACCAAGGCTAGAGGGTTGGAGTGTTGCGCCGGAAACTCCGGAACCCAGTAATCTAATACTCCATCACCTCATCTGAATGTTAGAGGTTGTCTCATGTTCGAAGATCTCAGAAGCTTTCTAACACATCTGGAAAGCCAGAAGCAGTTACTGCGGGTCAAAGACGAAGTCGATGTCAAGTACGAGATCGCCGCGGGAATGCGCAAGACGTCCGATATAGAAGGGCCCGCGCTTCTATTTGAAAATATCAGAGGTTATCGCGGCTGGCGCGTCTTGGGCGGACTTTTCGCGACGAGAAAATTGGTGGCTCTCGGCCTCGGCGTGCCGCAAGAGCAGATGCTCGAGCGTTACCTGACTCTCGAGGACGAGCGCATTCCACCCGAAGTTATTTCGGACGCACCCTGTAAAGAAATCAGATGGACCGGCGATCAAGTCGATTTGTCCAAGCTGCCGATCGTCACCCATGCCGGCAAAGATTGCGGGCCCTATGTTACGATCGGCGTGCAGATCGGTAAAAATCCCGACAGCGGCATTCGCAATCTGTCGATCCATCGCATGCTCGTGCTCGGCAAAGATCATCTGTCACTGTGGGCGCCGGCCGATCATCACCTTGGCCGGATGATCTTGATGGCTGAAGAAAAGAACAAAGGCTTAGAAGTCGCCACCGCTATTGGTGTCGACCCAGCCATCGTCGTCGGCTCGCAGGCGCGGGTCCCGTTCGGCATCGACGAGTTTCATGTCGCCGGCGGCTTGCGCGGCGCCGCGGTGAAGCTAACCAGATGCGAAACGATTGACGTCGAGGTGCCCGCCTTCTCCGAGGTCGTCATCGAAGGTGTGACAGTTCCGGGCGAACGGGTGGCCGACGGGCCTTATGGTGAATATCCCGGCTGCTACAGCGAAGCCAAGCAAGCGCCCGTCCTCAAAGTGACGGCGATCACGATGCGCCAGAATCCGATCTGGCAGACCGCGCTCACCGGCATGCCCGTGACGGAAAATCACACCTTGATCGAGTATGGCAACGCGGCGGTAGTTTATCGCGAAGTAAGAAAGGTCGTGCCCGAAGTGCGCGGCATTAACATGACACCGGGAGGGACCTTCCGCCATCATGTCGTAGTGTCAATCAAAAAGCGCACCGAGAACGAAGGGCGCAACGTTATTCTGGCGCTTCTTTCAATGGGCATCGGTCTCAAGCAGGTGATCGTTGTCGACGATGACATCGATCCCTTTGATCCGATGCAGGTAGATTGGGCGATGGCGACACGGTTCCAAGCGGACAAAGACGCGATCATCATCCCACGCATCGCTTGCTCGACGCTTGACCCGTCGTGTCCGGAACCCCGTGTCACCGCCGGGTTGGGTATCGATGCCACCGCGCCAATGAAAGATCGCTGGCGCTTTGAAAAAGTCGAAATCCCCGGTGTCGATAAAGTGAAGTACATTTAAGCGCAGAGGATCGTGACTCGCTCAAGGACGCAAAGGCGCAAAGGTTTGGGAAATTGGTAAATCCCTTTAACTTGGCGCCTTTCGTCTTGACGGCATAAAGTCTTACCGTCCTTCCAAGACATGAGAAACTTTGACTACCTAGAACCGACGACCGTAGCCGAGGCCTGCGCCATGCTCAAGCAGCATGCCGGCGAAGCCAAAGTTTTTGCCGGCGGCGCGCATGTCACGATTCTGATGAAGCAGGGGCTCTATCAGCCCAAAGCCTTAGTCAATATCAAAAGGATTCCTGAGCTAAAGAACATTTTGTTCGACAGCACCGAAGGGTTGATCATCGGCGCTCTCGTGACGCATCGTGAAATTGAAACATCCTCTCTTGTCAACGAAAAACTTCCAGTGCTCTCGGAGGCGGAAAGAGAAATCGCAAATATTCGCGTGCGCAATATGGGAACGGTCGGAGGCAATCTCGCTTCGGGCGAACCGCTGACCGATCTATCACAAATTTTTATTGCCCTGGACGGCAAGTTGAAAATCACCGGCCCATCCGGGCAGCGCACGATCCTGGTCGAAGAGCTATTCCTTGATTTTTACACCACCAGTTTGGCGGAAGACGAAATCATCACACAAGTTATTCTCCCGTCGGCGCCAGCGCGCTCCGGCATCGAGTACATCCGATTCTCCAGCAGCTCCGTGGTCGACAAACCTTCAGCCGGTGTGGCAGTGCGAGTTTCATTGGACAAAGAAGCCGTTCAAGTTGCGCGGATCGTGCTCGGCTGTGTCGGCCCGACACCGGTTAGGGCAAAGAAGGCCGAGGGCCTTGTCATCGGCAAAATATTGAACGCTGATCTTATCAGGGAGGCGGCCGCTCTAGCGTCGCAAGAGTGCAGTCCGATCGGTGATCTGCGCGGCTCCGAAGAATACAAACGAGCGATCGTCATGACGCTAGTGAGGCGGGCGGCAGACGCGGCTTACAGGAAAGCTCTCAGCGAATAATCGCCAGGAAAGACCGAAGCATTCACCTGCCCAGGATGAATTTGTGACAAGTCGGTTTTCGGTCGTTTCCTTTAGTCGGGAAAGGTTAGGATAGGGGTGAGTTCCGAGTGGAGATAAACATTCTCGTGCGCAGCGGTTTTACGGCGCGGAAGCATAATGAATCGCAAGACGATTTCAATAAATGTTAACGGCGTCGAGCGCAGCGCCGAACTTGAAGCGCGCACCACGCTGCTCGATCTAGTGCGCGAACAATTCGGATTGACCGGCGCCAAGCTCGGCTGCGATATCCAGGTGTGCGGCGCTTGCACGTTGCTCGTCAACGGCAAACCGGTAAGCGCGTGTTCTGTTCTGGCTGTCGACGTTGACGGTTGCGAGGTCGTGACCATCGAAGGATTGGGCAGCAATGGTAAGCTCGATCCGGTCCAAGAAGCTTTTATGGAGTTTGGCGCTTTACAGTGCGGCTATTGTACGTCGGGGTTCATCTTGACTGCGAAAGCTTTGCTGGAGGAATGTCCTAAGCCATCCGATGAGCAAATTCGAAACTATTTGGCCGGCAACTTTTGCCGCTGCGGCTGCTATCAGGAGATTATTCAAGCGGTCAAGAACGTGGCAAGCCTGAGGCGCGAATAAGCCCCTTGCGGCGTTGCCGCCTTAGGCTCGCATCCTCAACTTCTGCTCGTGTACTCTGCGGTGCGATCCTGCGCTGTGCCTTGCAATCGCCGCGTTCTTGACGACCAGGTATTTGAAAGTGCCAGCTTAGGTAGGAATGATGGAAGGATCTTATTCGATGGAGACAAGCGAAATCGGTAAATCCGCCCGACGGCTCGATTATGAGAGTAAGATCTCGGGCAGGGCGATGTATCTGGCGGACATGCATATGGCCGGCATGTGCCATGGCAAGATACTGCGCAGCCCGCTGCCTCACGCCCGCATAAAAGGTATCGATATTTCAAAAGCGCTGAAAGTTCCCGGCGTTGTCACGATCATCACCCGCGATGATATTCTACATGACCAGGGTATCGAACCTTATTACGGTCCGGTCTTCAAAGATCAGACCATCGTGGCTGTGGATAAAGTTCGCCATGTCGGCGATCCGGTGGCCGCCGTTGCCGCGGCGACCGTTGATGCTGCCGAAGAGGCGCTGCGCCTGATTGAAGTCGATTACGAAGAACTGCCGGCGGTACTCGATGTGCATGAGGCGTTAAAAAGCCGCGCCGTATTAGTGCATGATTCAATTAGGCTGCCGACTTCCGGTTTCGCCGACCTCGCCGAAATCAAGCCGGTGCAAGGGACCAACGTCTGCACGCATTTCAAGCTCAACCGCGGCGACGTCGAAAAAGGTTTCGCCGAAGCGGACCGCATTTTTGAAGACACCTTTACCTTACCGGCGACGCAACACAGCTTTCTGGAGACTCATGCCTGTATCGCCTTAGCGGAGGCGGGGCGCATCACGGTCTGGGCGACGACGCAGAACCCATTCGTCGTACGCACTCAGTTGGCCAACATATTTAAAGTTCCGGTGTCCAAGGTGCGGGTGATCGTGCCGTATCTCGGTGGTGGTTACGGTGGAAAAGTTTATCCCAAAGTCGAGCCGATTACAGTTGCCCTGGCGCAAAAGGCTCGCCGGCCGATTCGGGTGGTGCTGTCGCGCGAGGAGGTCTTCTACACGATCACGAAACACGCCGCGGTGATCCGGATGAAAACCGGCGTCAAAAACGACGGCACCCTGATTGCGCGCGAATGTGAGATCCATCTCGACACCGGCGCCTATGCTGAAATCGGACCGCGGGTGGCGAAGAAGTCAGGCTACACAGCGGCCGGCCCATATCGAATTCCTAACCTGAAAATAGACTCATATTCCGTTTACACCAATAAACCACCGGCGGGCGCTTTCCGTGGTTTCGGGGTTTCTCAATCGGCATGGGCCGTTGAGTCGCAAATGGATATCATGGCGGCGGCGCTAAAATTGGACCCCCTCGAGCTTCGACTCAAGAACGGCTATGTCGACGGCGATCGATTTGTCACCGAAGAAACACTGCGAAGCGTTGGCTTGAAAGATTGCCTCGACGGAGTCGCTAAATCAATTGGCTGGGAAGACAAACGACTCAAAAGTTCAAAGGTTCAAAAGCTCAATGACGGAAGCCTGAAGCGCGGCAAGGGCTTGGCCTGTATGATCAAGGCGACGATCACGCCGTCGATATCGTGCGCCGCGATAAAGCTCAACGAAGACAGCAGCCTTTCTATCTATTGCGGCACAGTCGAGATGGGCCAGGGTTCCGAGACAGTGCTGGCGCAGATCGCCGGAGAAGAATTGGGAATTCCACTGCGCCAGATTCAAGTTCTCGGCGTCGATACCGATGTCGTCCCTTATGATTTGACGACGTCGTCAAGCCGGTCAACCTTTCACATGGGCAAGGCGGTGCAATTCGCGGCGCGGGACATCCTGCGGCAGCTAAAGGAGATCGTGGTTGAAGAGTATGGCGTGCCGGCGGACCAGGTGAGCTTCGCCAATGGAAAGGTGCGCCTACCCGAGGGCTCGCTCGATTATGCTGAAATCATGTTTAAGAGATTCGGCATGCAAGGTGGCACCTTGATCGGTGAGGGCGAGTTGAAGACGTCGGTGAAAGACGAATTCGGTGAAAAGAGCACTTCGGCATTTTGGTTCCTTTCTGCCGGCGCTGCCGAAGTCGAAGTGGACGTGGAGACCGGCAAATTCAAGCTGCTCAAGTACGCCACGGCGGTTGATGTCGGTAAAGCGCTCAACCCGCTCGGCTGTCGCCAGCAATTGACCGGCGCGGCAATTACCGGCATCGGCCAGGCGGTGTTCGAAGAGATCGCTTATGACAATGGCCAGCTGATCAATCCCAATCTTATCGACTATGTCTTGCCATCTTTGGCTGATATGCCCGCTTCGATCGATCCCATCGCGATTGAGATTCCGGACAGGAACGGTCCATTCGGCGCTAAAGGCATAGGCGAGAGCGCCTTGATCCCGGTGGCGCCCGCCATCGCTAACGCGATCTTCGATGCCATCGGCGTGCGCATCAAGGATTTACCAATCAAAGCCGAAAAGATTTATCTGGCCTTAGAGGATTTGAAAAACAAACCGTAGCTCACGGCTGCGCCGTTTTTAACAGATGACTCGCAGATCCGTCTTCTTTTTATTGGCTGTCTTCGCGGCGACTATGTTTGCCTGCAATTCCGAAATCCTCCAAAAACAAGCCGAGCAGATCAAACAGCAAGAGTTGGAAATCGCCCAACAACGCAAAGATCTCGAGATGATGCTCGCGAATCAACAGCTGCAAGATCAGAAGCAGCAGGACTGTAACCGCGCTTTCCGCGATTATTTCGAGAAGGCCCAGATAGCAAGCGCTGGCGATCAGGCCATCGCGCTTTATCGCGAAGGCCTGTCTCTTTGCCCCGGGGATGAGGTTGCGCATTACGAGCTGGGCAGGGCTTTGGCTGATCGCGGACGCTACCTTGAGGCTGAAAAGGAGTTCGAAGCTGCGCTCAATCTCAGGCCAGACTTTACCGATGCTAGAAGACAACTCGAGTCTATCCGTAAGAAGCGGTAGCTCCACAAGCCCAAGAATAGCCAGCGGGTAGAAGTTTCACCGTCAAATTATGCTGGTGACGCTGCAAAGCGGGCGCGTTTACGTCGCCGTCCTGCTTGGCAGCGCAGATCAATCTAGCGCAGATCAATCTATTGACGCTTTCTTTATTGTAGGAGGTAGATCGATGCGACCCGTCGGCTTTTTACTTTGCGTAACTTTATTTGCGTCTTCGGCGCACGCGGCCGATGCCAAGAAGCTAATCGATATGACTTACCCGTTCGCCGAAGATACTCTGCATTGGCCGACCGCCAAGCCTTTTCATCTTGAGAAGACCAGCGAAGGACGCACCGCGGCGGGTTACTGGTATTCCGCCTATGAATACAGCGGCGCAGAGCACGTCGGCACGCATCTAGATGCGCCGTTTCACTTCGCTGAGGGTAAGTGGACCACCGACCAGATTCCTTTGGCGAGGACAATTGGTCCCGGTGTCATCATCGATGTGCGCAGCGCAGTCGGCGCCGATCGCGATCATCGATTAAACCTCCAAGACATTCGCGCATGGGAGAAGCGTTTCGGGCGCATTCCCAAGGAGTCAATTGTCTTGATGTACTCGGGATGGGGTAAGTATTGGGGTAATCGCAAGCAGTACTTCGGCACAGATGAACCAGGCGACGTAGCCAATCTTCATTTCCCAGGATTTTCGCAAGAAGCGGCGGAGTTTCTGATAAAACAGCGCGGCGTTAAAGCCGTTGGCGTTGACACCCCCAGTATCGATCACGGGCCCTCGCGCGATTTCATCGTTCATCAAATACTCGGCGGCGCCAATGTGCCGATCTTCGAGAACGTTGCGGCTCTGGATCGTCTGCCGGCAAAGGGCGCAACCATCTTTGCGATCCCGATGAAAATCAAAGGCGGAAGCGGCGCTCCACTTCGAATATTCGCCCAGCTACCATAGGTTCATCGCGAATTTCCAGCCGGAAAAGAGTCACGATTGTGCAGGCCGCGGTTTTTGCTTTAACCCAATAAAACCACTATAGTCTGCCCGCACTAAGTTAAGGGAGGAACTGTATGACCCTGTGGAAATCGACCCTGTTCCCATGTCTTTTGGTCTACGTTTGGCTGGGAACGGTTAACCCACTGTCGGTTTCCCTGGCGGCCGACGTGGCGTT